>NZ_JBKGHJ010000359.1:0-9072 GCF_046520365.1 Corallococcus sp. 4LFB | reverse complement strand
GCGCGAGGCGACTTTGGGAGAGGAAGGTCTGCTCCGAGCGGGGCTGGAACTCCAGTCCGCCCGTGAGGGCCACGCCGAAGGGGTCGCTGCTGCTGCCGGAGGAGAGGACGTCCTCGAGTCCCCGGAACCCGACCGCACCCGCGAACCGGAGCCCGGACGTCAGCGGCATCTCGGAGGCCCCGACGCTCAAGCCGACCTCGCTCTCGGTGGGCCCCATGGTGATGTGCAGTGACAGCCGCTGGGGCTCATAGCTGATGCTGTCCACCGCGAGCTTGCTGGCGAAGCGGACCGTGGGCTTGTCGGAGGCGGGCTGAACCGCCGCGAGCCGGTGGGCGGCAGCTCCGAGTAGATGGCGGATGCGCAGCACCGCGAGATCCCCCCGGCCCTTCGGAACGCCAAGGTCGCGGAAGCTGAAGCCATAGGCTCCGAGCAGGCGCATCGAATACGCCAGCTCTGATTCCTCTTTGCGCTGTTTCCACTCCGGCCACTCGCCAGGCTGAAGACCGGGGACCCTGGGCGGAGGCTGTCCCGCGAGGCCGCGGTCACAGTGCGTGTTGCGCCAGGCACCGGCGGGCACTGTCACCTCGGGCTTGCTGCAAGCGTCGTAGAGCTGGTCCAGGGACATCTGCAACAGCGCCCGGAAGTCCGCCAGCGCTTCGCCCTGACACACCTGCTCCGCGCTGGGGAGGGTGTCATAGACGGCGTTCATGCAGGCGAAGGGCTGCCATCCTCCAACACCATCCATCGCCGCCGTGCGTGGCTTTTCCTGCGGCGTCCGTCCTTCCCGGAACGCGTCATCCATCATCCGCCGGGCGTCATACATGCCCAGGTAGAAATCAAAGACACGGAAGTCTCTCTCGAAGAAGCCCAGGAACGCGAAGAGGGGCGCACCGGCAGCGGGGAAGTGCCGGCGGGGCAGGGTGAGTCGCTGGGCAATCTCCGGCTCCTCCTCCAGGAGCATGGCCAGTTCCTTCGAACGGGCTGTGTCCACGAAGGTGGCCAGGAGCTCCGCGAGTGTCGCGGGCAGGGAGGTGGGACTGGCATCAGCCAGGGCAGGGGGCGCAACCGGATACTCGGTGGCGTCCGGGTCGATGAAGGCGAAAGCGATGCCCGGGGGCGTCGTGCGCACGTCGGGCTGTGGAACCGGGCGCCACTCCAGCTTGCCGTCCGCTGTTTCACGCAGGCCGTCACGCGCGAGCCCCACGGCCAGACGGAGCGGCGTGTTGTCGAAGACGCCACCGTCGATGAAGAGCTCCCGCCGCGCATCCATTGGCAGGCAGACCCCAGGCTTCGCGGAGGCCGTCGGTGCGCAGGTGCGCAGGGGCTGCGGCGGGAACGCGATGGGGAAGGACATCGACGCGAGGAGAAGCTCGCGCAGGTGCGCGAAGGGAATGTCCCCTTGCTCGTTTGTCTCCAGCAGCAGCTCCAGCCGGCGGCCCTCACGAGTCGTGTAGTTGGTTGCGCGAGGAGGACGTCCCGGCCCACGGCCCTGGATGCGGATGGCGAACTTCTCTTCGAGCCGGGGCAGGTCGAGACGTCCATTCGCGGCCTGAAGGGCACGAGGCGACAGGCGGGTCGTCGAGACTCCGAGCACGACGTCGCAGGCTGGATCCAGGCCGCGATTCCAGGCCTGTTCGATGTGTCCGGCACGGCGTCCCAGCGCCTCCCGGGAGAAGACACCCAGCGGCGTCGTCGAAGTCGGGACGAACAGGTCGTTGAAGCCAATGGGTACCCAGATGTCCCAGAACAGCGACTGTCCCGGCGTCGATGCATCCACGCCACAGGTCGCCATGACCGCCAGCAGCGCGTTGAGGCTTCCCGCGGACGCGCCTGTCACAAGCCGCAGATCCACCGCGCGCTCGCCCTGCGACGAAGTCCCCGAGTAGTACAGGAACCCTGCCTCATACGTCCCCAGGGACACGCCGCCACTCACGGTCAACGACACGGCCTTCGGGGCGTCCGATTGGAGTGGGCTGAGGGTCTGGGCCGTCGCGTTCAATGCGACGAAGAGCAGCACACAGGAGAGGCTACCGGTCAGCAGCGTGCGCACGGGTGACCTCAGGAAGCGTTCGTCCTGGTAACACGCCGGTAGACGCCCAACGTTTGTACGGCGCAGGTATCCCAGGTGAAACGCGCGGCGCGCTCTCTCCCCAGCTCAATCAATTCCCTGCGCTGTGTGTCATCGCGCAGGATTCGCAGCGTGGCTTCACGCCATGCATTGAAATCGTCGGGAGCGATTCGGATCGCCGCATTGCCCACGACCTCCGGAAGTGCCGTAGCATCCGCTGCGATGACCGGGCATCCCGCTGCCATGGCTTCCAGCGCTGGCAATCCAAACCCTTCATATCTGGACGGCACCAGGAGCGCGGCGGCTGCTCCGTAGAACAACAGCATCTCCGACTCGGGCAGTTGCTCCAGGTCGATGACGTTCTCGTGCAAACCCGTCTCGTGCGCCACCGCGCCCTTGCCCGCGAGCAGCACCAGCGGCACCGGCAGTTCCTCCGCGAACTTCGCCAGCATCGCCAGGTTCTTGAAGGGTTTGGCATTGCCGACGACCGCCACATACCGCTCCGGCAGTTCATGACGCTCCCGGAACGCCTTCGCCGCACTCGCAGTAGGCGGTTCGAACCGCGAATCCACTCCGTTGTGGATCACCTGGAACCGGTACGGCGACATCTTCAGATACTTCCCCAGCTCCTCCCGGGAAAAGTCAGACACCGTAATCAACGCGGATGCCAAGCGCGCCCGCGGCCCCACCACAGCCTTGTAATAAATCGCCTGCACCGGCGTGTACTGGTCCGCCAGCGCCAGGTGGTTCGCGTCGTGCAACGTCGCCACCAACTTGCCCGGCCAGAACAGCGGCAACGAGAACGACGTCGCGTGGAACAGGTCCGGCTTCAGCTTCGTCAGCTCGTACGCCAGCAGGGGCTGCTCGGTCGGTGACAGATACCCGGCACGCGAGCGGTGCAGCGGAATCTTCGGCGTCAGCTCACCCAGGTCGTCCGGCAGGCCCTTCGCCGGGACCAGGGCGGAGAACTCCAGGTCCGGGGCCAGGGCGGGCAGACGGCGCGCCAGCTCCAGCGCGTACCTCGCGATGCCGTGGAGCTGACCGCGCACCATTCTCAGGTCGAGGAGGACAGAAGGCACGCTCCCTGGCCTACCACACGCGGCCTTCCACCCGCACCGCCGCGCATCCAGTGCTAGAAGGCCCTCCCGTGAAGGTCGCCCTCGTCCACGACTGGCTCGTCACCCACCGCGGCGGAGAGCGCGTCCTCGACGCCCTCTGCGAACTGTTCCCCAGCGCGGACCTCTACACCCTCATCCACCAGCCGGGCAGCCAGCCCGCGCGCATCGAGAACCGGCGCATCACCACGTCGTTCCTCCAGCACATCCCCGGCATCCATGCGCGCTACCGGCACTTCCTGCCGCTGTTCCCCCGCGCCATCGAAGCCCTGCGCATCACCGGCGACTACGACCTGGTCCTGTCCTCCAGCCACTGCGTCGCCAAGGGCATCCACGCCCCTCCCGGCGTGCCCCACCTGAGCTACGTCCACGCTCCCATGCGGTACATGTGGGACCTGTTCGACGAGTACTTCGGCCCCGGCCGCACCCGCCTCCCCGTCCGCGCCGCCGCCCTCGCCGTGCGCCCCTACCTCCAGCACTGGGACCGCGCCTCCACCCACCGCGTGGACCGCATCGTCGCCAACTCCCAGCACATCGCCGGGAAGATCCGCCGCTTCTGGGGCCGCGAGGCCTCCGTCGTCCCGCCCCCCGTGGAGCTCGACCGCTTCACGCAGGTGCCGCTCGAAGGGGGAGGGCAGGGCGGCTACTTCCTGTGGCTCGGCGCCTTCGCCCCCTACAAGCGCCTGGACGTCGCCCTGGAGGCCTTCCGCACCCTGGACACGCCCCTCTGGGTCGTGGGCACGGGACAGGAGGCCTCGCGCCTCACGTCCGGTCCGCTTCCGCCCCACATCCGCTTCCTCGGCAACGTGCCCGACAGCGCGCTCCCCGCCCTCTACCGCGACGCGCGCGCGCTCCTCTTCACCCCCGAGGAGGACTTCGGCATCACCCCCCTGGAGGCCCAGGCCACCGGCCGCCCCGTCATCGCCTTCGGCAAGGGCGGCGCCCTGGAGACCGTCACCCCGAAGACGGGCCTCTTCTTCCCGGAGCAGACCCCCGCGTCCCTCGCCGCCGCCGTGCGCCAGTTCGACGCGTGGGAGGCCTCCTTCCGCCCCGAGGACGCCCGCGCCCAGGCCGAGCGCTTCGGCCGCGCCCGCTTCCAGCAGGCCCTCCAGGCGGAGGTGGACGCCCTGCTGGGACTGTCCCCGGGCTCCCCAGCGGTGTGACAGCGCTGTCCGCCCCGTCCCCACTTTCCCGAGGCCTGCCTGCCCGGCGTGTCGGAGGGTGTCTCCTGCCCTGCGGTCCAACCGGTTGGATTCACGGGAAAACCCATGGTAGGACGCCGCGCCGGGGGAGGGGCCCGGGCGCCTGACGGTGGCCGGGGCAAAGGGTGCGTGTCTTGCATCCGACGGACGGTCTTCGTCTCCCCCGTCAGGAGTCATCGCGGTGTTCGGTCGCCTGCAGCGCTTCTACACGTCCATCAAGGTCGCCGCCGACGCGGGGATGCTCGCGGTGGCGTTCGTGCTCGCGTACTTCACCCGCTTCAGCGGCGTGTTCCCCATCACCGAGGGCATCCCGCCCCCGGTCGAGACGTTCGTCTCCCTGGTGATGGTGCTCGTCATCTTCCCGATGACGTTCCAGCGGGCGCGGCTGTACGCGACCAACCGGGCGCGCTCGCACATGGGGGAGCTGTTCGAGCTCTTCAAGGCCACCATCACCGCGACGCTCGTCCTGGTGGCGGTGACGTACTTCATCCGCGAGCGCTACTCGCGCCTCACGCTGGCCATCTTCGTCGTCTACGCCTTCTCGCTCATCGCGCTCTCGCGCCTGTTCATGCGCCACCTGCTCAGCGAGGTGCGCCGGCGCGGCTACAACCTCAAGTCCATCCTCGTCATCGGCGAGGAGGAGCTGGGGCTGCGCACCATCGAGACGGTGGAGAGCCACCGCGAGCTGGGCTTCCGCGTGACGGGCGTGCTGGCGCTCAAGGAGGAGAAGGTCGGCCAGTGGGTGGGCGGCGTGCGCGTGGTGGGCCACGTGGGCGGGGTGGAGGCCTACCTGGATGCCCACCCGGTGGATCAGGTCATCATCGCCGTGCCGCTGGAGGACCAGGCGCGGGTGAAGCCGCTGATGGAGCAGCTGGCGCTGCGCACGGTGGACGTCAAGGTGGTGCCGGACCTGTACCAGTACATCACCCTGTACGGCGGCCTGGAGGAGTTCGGCGGCCTGCCCATCATCAGCCTCCAGGGCGACCCCATGGACGGCTGGAGCCGCGTGGCCAAGCGCGTGTTCGACGTGCTGTTCTCGCTGGTGGCCATCGCGGTCAGCGCGCCGATGATGGTGTTCACGGCCCTGCTGGTGCGCCTCACGAGCAAGGGCCCCATCCTCTACCGCCAGGAGCGGATGGGCATGGACGGGCGGACCTTCTCCATCCTCAAGTTCCGCACCATGCGCGTGGACGCCGAAGCGCAGGGCGCCACCATGGCCAGCGCGGCGGATGCGCGCCGCACGCCGGTGGGGACGTTCCTGCGCAAGTACTCGCTGGATGAGCTGCCGCAGTTCTTCAACGTGCTCCGGGGCGACATGAGCCTCGTGGGCCCGCGTCCGGAGCGGCCCGTCTTCATCGAGGAGTTCAAGCGCCAGATTCCGCGCTACCACCTGCGCCACAAGGTGAAGGCGGGCATCACCGGCTGGGCGCAGATCAACGGCCTGCGCGGCCAGACGTCCATCCAGAAGCGCATCGAGTACGACCTGTACTACATCGAGAACTGGTCGCTGCTGATGGACCTGAAGATCCTCCTGCGCACGGCGCTGGGCGGCTTCCTCTCGAAGAACGCCTACTGAACTCCAGTCCATTGGTCCGCGGACGCCTGCTCGGCTAGCGTTCGTGGCATGCAAGACATCTGGAAGAGGCGGGGGCTCTTTCTGCTGGTGGGACTCTGGGCGGCGCTCGCGGGCTGCGGCTCGGAGCCCTCCACGGGCAGCGCGCAGCTGGTGGCGCTGGTGCAGGGCGCGGTGGGGGCGGACGCCATCACCCAGGTGAGCGTCACCGTGACGGCGCCGGACATGGCCGCCCTCTCCGGCGCGCTGACGAAGGGCGAGGATGGCAACTGGGGCGGCACGCTCAGCGCGATCCCCGCCGGCTCCCAGCGCCTCTTCACCGCGCAGGCGTTCGACGCGTCCGGCGTGAAGCGCTTCGAGGGCCAGGCCCAGGACGTCACCATCACCGGTGGGCAGCTGGCCGCCGTGGCGTTGACCCTCCAGCAGGTGGGGACTCCGCCGCCCTTCGACAACGCGGTGCCGAGCATCAACTCCGTCGTCGCTTCCGTCAGCACCGTGGCTCCCGGGGGCACCGTCTCCATCACGGCCAGCGTCACCGACCCTGGCGACACGCTCACGTATTCCTGGAGCGCCCAGGCCGGCACCTTCTCCTCGCCGACGGGCACCGCGACGTCCTGGACGGCCCCCGAGACCGAGGGCCCCGTTGTCCTGACGCTGACGGTGACGGACTCACACGGCGCCTCGGCGTCGATCTCCTTCGCGCTCACGGTGACGTCCGGCCAGGGTAGCGCCGCGCTCACCGCGACCTTCAACACCTGGCCCCAGGTGACGAACCTCACCGCCACGCGCAACCAGGTGAATGTGAACGAGCCCACGCAGCTGACGGCGTCCGTCACGGAGACGGACGGGGACGCACTCACCTATCAGTGGACCGCCGGCTGCCCAGGGGCATGGACGAACGTGGCGTCCGCCACCGCGACCTTCACCCCCGACGACGAGATCATCCCCTCCGAGACCTCCTGCGGACGCTGCCCCGTCACCGTCACCGTCAGCGACGGGCGGGGCGGGGTCGCGAAGGGCACCCTGCGCCTGTGCGTGGGCGCCCCGCGCCCCGCGCGCTTCCCCCCGCAGATCGTCAGCACCTCGCCCGCTGGCAACACCGTGCCCGTGGTGGGGGCGATGACGTTTCGCGTGACGGCGAGTGACCCGCAGAACAGCCCGCTGACCTTCACCTGGAAGGCGGGCACCGGCACGCTCGGCAAGACCACCACCGGCGCCACCACCAGTGAGGTCCTCTGGACGCCGCCGAGCTGCGTTGAGTGGGGCCAGTCGACCTTCATCCGCGTCACGGTGAGGAACAACCATGGCCTGTCCACGTCCAGGCAGTTCAACCTCACGGGCCTGCCGGAATGCGCCGTCATGGGCTGGAGCGGCACGGAGCACATGGGGACCGCGCGGCTGATGCACACCGCGACGCTGCTCCAGGACGGCCGGGTGCTCGTGGTGGGGGGATACAACACGGACACGTCCGCGCGGGACGCCCTCTCCTCGGCGGAGCTCTATTCCCCGGTCACGGGCACGTGGCAGCCCACCGGCAGCATGGCCGTGCCCCGCCGGAACCACACCGCGACGCTGCTGCCGGATGGCCGCGTGCTCGTGACGGGTGGGCACCTCAACACGAACACCGACTCGTATGCCTCCGCCGAGCTGTACGACCCGAAGTCGGGCATCTGGACCTCCGCCGGCAGCATGCTCTCGGCGCGCGACTACCATCAGGCCGTCCTGCTGGGCACGGGCCAGGTGCTGGTGCTGGGCGGCGAGGTGTGGCAGGGCGGCACCCGGACGAAGCTCGCCAGCGCCGAACTCTATGACGCCGCCACCTACCAGTGGACTCCCACCGGAAACCTCACCGTGCCGCGCTACTTCGCGGCCGCGTCGCTGCTGCCCTCGGGGCAGGTGCTGGTGACGGGCGGCGAGGGGACACTCGGGGGGCAGGTCGCGACGGCGGAGCTGTACACCCCTGCCTCCGGCACCTGGAAGGCCACGGGCTCCATGGCCGTGAGCCGCCGCTTTCACACGCAGACGACGCTCCCGGACGGCCGCGTGCTCGTCACGAGCGGATACGGCTCCCCGTCGAGCACGAGCTGGACGAGGACGGCGGAGCTGTACACCCCAGCCACGGGCCTGTGGAGCAGCGCGGGGAACCTGGCCTATGGCCGCGTGGACCACACCGCGACGGTGCTGCCTTCGGGCCGGGTGCTCGTCGTCGGTGGGTTCGCCTACATCACCAACGGCTCCTACCACACGAACACCGCGGAGATTTTCGACCCGGAGCTGGGCACCTGGACGACCACGAGCAGCATGCTCATCCAGCGTGAGGCCCACACGGCGACCCTGCTGCCCACGGGCAAGCTGCTGGTGGCGGGCGGCTACTACGGCTACGCCCACATCTCCGCGGAGCTGTACACGGAGTAGCGGGCGCGGCACCCAATCCCAGCCAGGCGCACCGGCCTGGCGGCGGCAGGCAGGCGGGCACGACGGGCGCGCAGGTCGTATTCGCGCGCACCCTCTCATTGGCACCGCGAAGCCGTCTAGACTGCGGGCCGACATGGGCGACAAGCTGGGATTGACGCTGGTCCGCAAGGGCCTCCTGACGCAGGCGCAGCTCGACCAGGGCATGAGCGCACAGCTCGTGCACGGAGGCCGGCTGGGCTCCCGGCTCGTGGAGCTGGGGTTCCTCGACATCGAGACGGTGGGCATGGTGCTGGGCGAGCTGTCCCGGCTGCCGTCGCGATGGAGGCGGACTTCGACGCCGTCACCGACGCGACGCTGAAGCTGCTCACGGCGGATCAGGCGGAGAAGCACCAGGCGTTCCCGCTCGCGGTGGAGGGCCGGCGGCTGAAGGTCGCGATGGCCAACCCGCTGGACCTGCAGACCACGGATGCGCTCGGGTTCATCACCGGGATGCGCATCGTGCCGTACGTGGTGCCGGAGCTGCGGCTGTTCCACTACCAGAACCTGCGCTACGGCATCGACCGGCCGACGCGTCCGCTGAAGGCGGCCATCCCCGTGCCCGCGCGCCGCTCGGTGTCCATGCCGGCGGTGGCGTCCTTCTCCGCGGCGCCGGTGGTCGTGCCTCCGCCGGCCGTGCCGCCGCCGCCCGCGCCGTGCGCG
>NZ_JBKGHJ010000358.1:0-9115 GCF_046520365.1 Corallococcus sp. 4LFB | reverse complement strand
GGCGAGCCGCCCCCACCGGAGCCCACCCCGTCCTCGCGCGTGCGCGGGGACTGATGGACGCGCTGCTGCTGCTGGGCGTGCAGGTGGCGGGGCTGGGGCTGGCGGAGGACGTGCGCGACCGCACCCCGGACATGTCCTTCCGCGCGTCCCCCTTCCTGCGGCTGCGGATGGTGTGCGACGCGGTGCTGGCGCGCGACGGCGCCCAGGAGGCGCTGGCGGACCTGGCCCGCGTGGTGGAGGACTGCCGGGGCGTGGCGCGCACCGTCACGCGTCACCTGGAGGACTCCGGCGTCAGCGTGGACCTGGTGTACCGGATGGAGCGCATCCGGCACGGCCTGGACCGGATGGAGGCCATCGCACGGGTGCTGGCCGCGCCGCGCGGCGAGCCCCGGTGGCGCGAGGCGCTGGCGCTGCTGTCGGACCTGCTGGAGCACGCGCACGCGGACCGCTCCGTGCGCGCGCTGGTCCAGCGCAACGCGCGGCTGATGGCCCGTAAAATCATCGAGCGCACCGGCCACACGGGCGAGCACTACATCACGTCCACGCAGGGCGAGTTCCACCACATGGTGCACTCGGCGGCGGGCGGCGGCTTCGTCGCCGCGTTCGCCGTGGCGCTGAAGTTCTTCCTCACCGGGTTGCCGCTGGCCCCCTTCTTCGCGGGCCTCTTCGTCGCGCTCAACTACGCGGGCGGCTTCGTGGTGATGCAGATGCTGGGCCTCACGCTGGCCACCAAGCAGCCGTCCATGACGGCCTCCACGCTGGCGGCCGCGGTGGGCGAGGACGCGGGCCTGGACGGAGGCGCCCGGCGCATGGAGCGCCTGGCGGCGCTGGTGCCGCGCATCACCCGCTCGCAGCTGGCGGCCATCCTGGGCAACCTGGGCTGCGTCCTGCCCGTCGCGGTGGCGCTGGGGCTGGGGTTCCAGTTCCTCAAGGGCCACGCGTACCTGAGCGCGCAGCAGGCGCAGCACGTGGTGGAGACGCTGCACCCCTGGAAGAGCGCGACGCTCCTCTACGCCGCCCTGACCGGCGTGCTGCTCTGGGCCTCCAGCGTGGCCGCCGGCTGGTTCGAGAACTTCATCGTCTACCGCCGCCTGCCGGAGGCGCTCGCCCACCACCGCGTGCTGCGCGCGCTCCTGGGCGTGACCGGCGCGCGCAAGGTGGCGGACGCGCTGATGCACCACGCGGCGGGCGTGGGCGGCGGCGTCACCCTGGGCGTGCTGCTGGCGGTGATGCCGGGAGTGGGCGGCTTCTTCGGCCTCCCGCTGGACGTGCGGCACGTCACCTTCTCCTTCGGCGCGCTGGCCTTCGCCGGGTGCGCGCTGGGGCCCTCCGCCGTGATGGAGCCGGACTTCCTGGAGGCCGTGGCGGGCGTGCTGGTGGTGGGCGTCCTCAACTTCGGCGTGTCCTTCGCGCTGGCCCTGGGCCTGGCCCTGCGCGCCCGCGACGTCCCGGTGCTCGAGGGCCTGCGCTTCCTGGGGGCCGTGGCCCTGCGCTTCCTGCGCAACCCCATCCCCTTCCTCATCCCGCCCCGCGACGAGCCCGTGCCCCTGGGGACGGAGCCGCAGGCCGTCCCCCTGGCCGGGCCTCCCGCGCCCTGACGGGACACCGGCGCCGGGGCTTATTCCCGCGGCGCGGGGAGCCCTGTCTCGCGCGGAGGAAGGGCGGACAGGCATCCGGGCTTTGCTTCCGGGCAGGGACGTTCGGCGATAGGGTGCCGCGCCCATGAGCGGCAATCCCTCGTCCCATCCCCCGCCCCGTCTCGCCCTCGCCTACGCGGAGATGCTGGTCCGGCGCCCCGGCACCGTCATGACCGTGCTGCTGCTGCTGCTCGGCCTGGCGGTGTGGGGCACGTCGAAGCTGACCATCAACTCCAACCAGCTGGACCTCATCTCCCAGGACCTGCAGGAGGTGAAGGACGTCAAGCGCGTCATCGACATGGTGGGCGGCAGCGGCTTCTTCATGGTCGCGCTGCGCGGCGATGACGAGGCCACGCTCAAGAAGGTCGCGGACGACCTGGCCGTGATGGTGGGCAAGGACAAGGAGCACGCGCGCTCCCTGACCTACAAGATCCCCGTCGAGTTCGTTCAGAACAACATGGTGCTGTTCGTGAAGACGGAGGACCTGGCCGAGGGCAAGCGCCGCATCATGGCGTTCCTCAAGGATCAGATCCGCCGCGCGAACCCCTTCTACATCGAAATCAAGAAGACGGAGCCGGTGAAGCTGGACCTGCAGGACCTGGTCGACAAGTACTCCAGCGTTGGCAACAAGAGCATCGCGGACGACTACTACATCTCCCAGGACCGCAAGCTGCTGCTGCTCCTCATCAAGCCGATGTGGGACACCAACCAGATTGGCCAGACGAAGCAGTACGTGGACAAGCTGCGCGGGGACCTGGCCGAGTACTCCAAGAGCAACGCCGCGGGCGTGCAGCTGGTGGAGGACTACTACAAGATGGGCGACAAGAAGACGGTCGCCTACGGCTTCACGGGCTCCTACAAGACGGCGGTGGACGACTCGTACGCCATCGAGGACTCGCTCCAGCCGGTCACCATCATCGCGCTCGTCGCCATCTTCGCCATCACCATCGCGTTCTTCCGCAAGTGGGCGCCCACGCTCATCGTGGTGAGCGGCACGGTGGCGGGCACGCTGTACACGCTGGGCTTCACCTACGCGACGCTGGGTGAGCTCAACATGATCACCTCCATCCTGGGCGGCATCCTGATGGGGTTCGGCATCGACTACGGCATCCACTTCATCTTCCGCACGCGCCTGGAGCTGGGCGCGGGCAAGCGCTACGACGTGGCCATCCGCGACGCGGTCATCAACGCGGGCCGCCCGGCGCTGGTGTCCGCGGTGGTGGTGGCCGGTTCGTTCTACGTGCTGATGGTGAGCGAGTTCAAAGGCTTCTCCCAGTTCGGCTTCCTGGCCGGCACGGGCACGCTGATGCTGGGCTTCACGCTGTTCTCCTGGTGCCCCGCGCTGCTGGCGCTGGCCGGCCGCCGCGACCCGGAGCTGCCGCGCAAGCTCATCGGCGTGATGAAGCCGCCGCCCGTCACCAACGCGTCCGGCAAGGAGCTGCGCATCCCGCGCCCCGGCCTGGTGCTGGCGGTGGGCTGCGTCATCGTCGCCATGGTGTGCGGCGCGGCCATCCCGTGGAAGAGCGGCGAGCCCCCGGCGGACGCGGGCTTCTTCGCGCGGCTGCCCTACGGCGTGCGCTTCAACTACAACACCCGCGCGCTGATGCCGGCGAACCAGCCGTCCGTGGTGCTCCAGGATGAAATCAACGCGCGCTTCAAGATCGCCAGCGACCCGCTGGCCGTCTACACCAAGGACCTGGCGGAGACGGAGGCCCTCTACAAGGAGCTGACGAGCGACCCCAAGAAGCGCCCCGCCATCTCCCAGGTGATGAGCCTCTTCACCTTCGTGCCGCCGGAGGGCATCTCCCAGGCGAACGCGAAGATTCTGGAGGAGTGGCAGGAGGAGCTGAAGGACATCGACGTGAAGGCGCTGCCGCCGGAGACGCAGGACAAGGCGGCCCTGTTCTTCAAGATGCTGGAGGCCCGGCCCTTCGACGTGCACCACGTGCCGGAAATCTACGCCTCGCAGTTCCGCCACCTGCCCACCACCAGCCCGGAGAACCACGGCTACCTCACGTTCATCTACCCGAGCGTGGACCTGTGGGACGGCAAGCAGATGCTCCAGTTCGCGGACCAGACCAGCTCCATCAAGGGCATGGTGACGCCGGGCAAGTTCACGCCGGGCGGGCCCACGGGCGCGCCGGTGGAGAAGGAGTTCCGCGCCGCGGGCGCCACGCAGCTGTACGCGTCGCTGGCGCGCATGGTGCTCAAGGACGCGAAGCTCACGGTCATCCTCACCGCGCTCTGGATTCTCGTGATGCACTTCGCGGACTTCCGCAACGCGAAGCTGGCGCTGGCGTCCGTGATTCCGCTGACGGTGGGCCTGGCGATGATGATGGGCTTCATGGCGCTGTTCGACCTGCGCCTGAACTTCATGAACATCATCATCCTGCCCATCCTCCTGGGCTTCGGCGTGAGCCACGGCCTCTACCTCTTGCACCGCTTCCTGGAGGGCACGTCCCCGCTGGTGGCGCTGCGCAGCGTGGGCGCGGCGGTGGCGTCCTCCACGCTGACGGCGGTGGCGGGCTTCGCGGCGCTGCTGGTGGCCAGCCACAACGGCCTGCGCTCCATGGGCCTCGTCGCCTGCATCGGCCTCATCACCACGCTGCTGGTGTCCTTCACGGTGCTGGCGGCGGTGATGCAGCTGATGCACGACAAGCGGCAGAAGGACGCGGCACGTTCGCAAGAGGGCGGCGCCGCCCAGGGCGGGGATTCGTCCTCCACACGCGCCGCCTGACAACGCGAAAGAAGCGCTTAGTATCCGCGCTGGACCTCACGCCCCGCCTTCCCCGAAGGGAAGCGCGGGGCCGTTCTTTTCTTCGGGAGCTTCAAGCCATGGGGACGTTCAAGCGGGTGGGCGCGGTGCTGGGCCTGATGGTGCTCACGGGCTGCGCGAGCACGGTGAAGAGCCAGCGGCTGCGCGACGACTACGCGACGGTGGACCGGCTGCAGGTGAAGCGGCTGGCGGTGGTGACGCAGCCGTTCCCCCAGGGGCAGCAGTACATTGGCGACCTGTGGAGCCTCATCGCCCGGCAGTGGCTCAACCAGAACCGGGACTACCTGGTGAAGGCCAACACGTCCCTGCCCGAGCGCCCCACGGACCCGACCTTCAAGGACCAGTGCGTGGAGGGCATCGAGGGCGTGCTCTGGCTGGACCCGACGGTGAAGCGCGTGGGTGAGGGCGCGGAGGTGGCGCTGAAGGCGCAGCTGCTGCGCTGCCGGGACGGCCAGGAGGTGTGGGCCGCGGAGGCCGGCGGCAGCTGGGACTCCGAGGACACGAAGTACGTGGAGCGCAAGGAGCAGTACGTGAAGGAGCTGGGCCCGGACGTGGAGCCCTACGTGGTGCCGTCCTACAAGCTGCTGGTGGCCACGCTGGACACGCTGCCCAATCCCGAACTGAACGACGAGGACAAGGACGAGAAGATCGACCTGGGCGAGTAGGGTCGCGCCCCGAGTGGATCCTCAAGTCATCATCGGGCGCCTGGTGCTGGCCACGCTCCTGGGCGGCGTGCTGGGCGTGGAGCGCGAGGCGCGCAACCAGGCCGCGGGGCTGCGCACGCACACGCTGGTGGCGCTGGGGGCGTGCTGCTTCACGCTCTCCAGCGTGTACACGGAGGAGCTGCTCCGGGCGGGGGCGAACCCCAGCGGCACGCAGACGGACATCAGCCGCATCGCCAGCCAGATTGTCGTGGGCATCGGCTTCC
Source organism: Corallococcus sp. 4LFB (assembly GCF_046520365.1). Classification (NCBI taxonomy): domain Bacteria; kingdom Pseudomonadati; phylum Myxococcota; class Myxococcia; order Myxococcales; family Myxococcaceae; genus Corallococcus; species Corallococcus sp. 4LFB. The sequence goes on along the minus strand of NZ_JBKGHJ010000358.1, from coordinate 3,774 downwards.
TGGGCGCGGGCGTCATCCTGCGCCACGGGGGCGCCGTGAAGGGGCTCACCACCGCGGCCAACCTCTGGGTGACGGCGGCGGCGGGCCTGGCGTGCGGGCTGGGCCTCTACGTGGCCGCCAGCGCCACCGTGGCCCTGGCCCTGCTGTCGCTGGTGATGCTGCGCCCCGTCTCCCGCCTGCTGACCCCCGACGGGGAGCGCCACGGCGGACACCCCCGGAAGCGCTCCGGCGGCGGAAACAGCGAGGACGGGCCCCCCTCCGGTGAAGAGGAGTCCCGTCCCGAGTGAGGCGCGGCGCGGGCGTGCGCCCCCCCGCCAGCCGCCACTACTCCATGGGGACCAGCGCGCCCGTCAGGTCGTGCGTGTAGACCACCGGCCGGTGCGCCGCGCCCGGGTGGCATTTGTCGTCCTCCAGGTCCAGCGCGCCCTCGGCCAGCGTGGCGCCCGGGAGGCTGGCCAGGTCCCGGCGCAGGTAGACGTCATCCCCGTCCAGGTCCGCGACGTCGGAGAAGCGCACGGGGTACTCCCGTTCGAAGATGCGCCCCTTGCCGATGGTGAAGCCGCGCGGGTCCACCGCGACGATGCCGCCGAGCGCTTCGCCGTCCCGGTCCCGCACCGTCATGCCCCGCTGAATGTCCGTTGGCTTGAACACGCTGCTGCCTCCTGCCTCCGTGTCCGGCCAAAGTGTGCACTCCGCCTGGAAACGGCGACCCCCTCCCCGCCGCATTCCGCGGGGGGAGCGGGGCCTACACGGGCTCCGGTTCGGGGTCGTGCACCGGCGACAGCAGCGAGCCTTCCTGGCCGCTGAAGCGCCGGTCCATCTCCGTGCGCACGAAGCGCTCAATCTCCTCCGCGGTGGTCAGCTCCATGGCGCCCTGGAGCATCTCCACCGCCTCGGTGCGGCTCACCCGGCGCATCAGGCGCTTCACCACCGGAATCTGCCCGGACGTCATGGACAGCTCGTCGAAGCCCAGCGCCAGGAGCACCAGGGTGAAGAGCGGGTCGCCCGCCATCTCACCGCACATGGAGACGGGGATGTTGGCGCTCTTCGCCGCGTCCACGATGCCCCGGAGCATGCGCAGCACCGACAGGTGCAGCGGCCGGTAGAGGTACGCGACCTCCCGGTTCTGGCGGTCGATGGCGAGCGAGTACTGGATGAGGTCGTTCGTCCCGATGGAGAAGAAGTCCGCCTCCTGCGCCAGCCGGTCCGCGATGGTCGCCGCGCTGGGCGTCTCCACCATGATGCCCACCGGGAAGCGCTTGCCCACCGGCACCCCCGCGCGGCCCAGCGCCGTGCGGCACGCCTCCAGCTCCGTGCGCGCCTCGCGCAGCTCGCTGACGCCGCAGATGAGCGGGAACATGAGGCGCAGGTTGCCGTGCACGCTCGCGCGCAGCAGGGCGCGCAGCTGGACGCGGAACAGCTCCCGGTTGGACAGGCAGTAGCGGATGGCCCTGAGGCCCATGGCCGGGTTGGGCTCCTTCTCGTGCTTCGTCTTGCCCGGCACCTTGTCGCCGCCCAGGTCCAGCGTGCGGATGGTGACGGGCCGGCCGCCCATGGCCTCCAGCACCTGCTTGTAGGCGCGGTAGTGCTCCTCCTCCGTGGGCGCCGTCTTGCGGTCCAGGAACATGAACTCCGTGCGGTACAGGCCAATGCCCTCCGCGCCGTGCGCCAGGAGCGAGGGGATCTCCTCCAGGAACTCCATGTTGCCGTTGAGCCGGATGCGGAAGCCGTCCGTGCTCACCGCGGGCTGGTCCTTCGTGGCCAGCGCCAGCTGCTCGCTCTCCAGGTAGCGGCGCTGCTCCTCGCGGAAGAGCGCCAGCTGGTCCTCCGTGGGGTTCACCAGCACCACGCCGCGCGTGCCGTCCATGGCCACGAGGTCGCCCGGCGAAATCTGCTCGCTCGCGCGCCCCGCGCCCACCACCGCGGGCGTCTCCCGCGCGCGGGCGACGATGGCGGTGTGGCTGGTCTGCCCGCCCAGGTCGGTGACGAAGCCCGCCACGCGGCCGCTGCGCGCCATCATCGCGGCGTCCGCGGGCGGCAGGTCATGCGCGACGACGATGGCCTCCGCCGGCACCTCCACGTCCTCGTCCACCACCTGGCCCATCAGGTTGCGGATGATGCGGTCCGCGACGTAGTCCACGTCCGAGCGGCGCTCGCGGAAGTACTCGTCCGGGATGTTGTCGAAGAGGTGCTTTATCTTCCGGGCCGTGCGGCGCACCGCCCACTCCGCGTTGATGCGGTCCTCCACGATGAGGCGGTTGACCTCGTCCACGAGCATGGGGTCGTGGAGCATCAGCCGGTGCGCTTCCAGGATGAGGGCGTGGTCGCTGCCCTCCGTGCGGGTGATTTGATCCTTCAGCTCCGCGAGCTGGCGGTCGGACAAATCAATGGCGGTCTTCATCCGCATCCGCTCGGGCTCCACCTCCGCGTCCGCCAGGCGCAGCTTGGGGGTGCGGATGCGCTTCCTGTCCAGGATGAAGGCGTGGCCCACCGCCACGCCCGGGGAGGCGCCGATGCCCGTCAACCTGAGTGTAGGGGTGGCCTGGCTGCTCACGGTTTCGCTGACCTCGCGGGGAGGAGTCTACCTCCCCTTTCGACGCTCACTGCGCTTCGCCAAACCGGTCCTCGATGAGCTTTTTCAATTCGGACAGGCAGGCCTCGGCGTCCTCGCCCTTGCAGGTGAGGGTCACCTTCGTGCCCTGGGCCGCCGCGAGCATCAGCACGCCCATGATGGACTTGGCGTTGGCGCGCTGCCCGGAGGCCTTGATGAAGACCTCGCTCTTGAAGCGGTTGGCCACCTTGACCATCTGCGCCGCGGCCCGGGCGTGCAGCCCCAGCGCGTTGATGATCTCGAAGGTTCCCTCGGCTTCACTCGCCATCGTGCGACTCCTGCTTCGCTGAGAAGGTGTTCGTACTCACAGAAAGGCGCCCGCCGCGCAGGCCAATCCCGCCGCGACGTAGAGGACCACGTAGGTGGGGACGCGCCGGTGGACCAGCAGGTACGCCAACACGCCCACCGCCAGGCACCCCACCGCCAGGAACGGCGCCCAGGTCCCGCCCGCCGTCGCCCCGAAGCTGAGCGCCAGCCACGCGGCCAGCCCGCCCGCGCTCGCCGCCGCCACCCCCCTCAAGCGCGCGCCCTTGGCGGGAAGGTTCACCCGCGCCACGGCCTCCACCAGCCGGTCTCCCAGGCTCAAGCCCAGCCAGTACAGCCGGGTGCGCAAGAGCAGGTGCACCAGGTTGTAGAGCACCAGGAAGAGCACCACCGCCCAGACGCCCAGCAAGGGCACCATCGCGGCGCACAGGCCGCCCACCGCGGGCTTCAGCGACAGCCAGAAGAACCCGTCCCCCAGCGCCGCGAGCGGCCCCATCAGCGCCGCCTTGAAGCCCACCACCCGGTCCGGCGTCTCCTCCCCCCGGGCGATCTTCTGCTCGTGGTTCACCACGCCGCCCACGATGGCCGCGGCCACGTACGGGTGCGTGTTGAAGAAGACCAGGTGGCGGCGCACCGCCGCCTCGCGCTGCGGGCCCGGCGGGTACAGCCGCTCCAGCGCGGGGTACACGGCGTACGCGAGCCCCAGGTTCTGCATGCCCTTGGGGTTCCACGACGCCTGGAGGAAGAGCGAGCGCAGGAACACGCGCAGCACCGTGCCGCGCGACAGCCGCGCGGGCGGCGTGAAGGCGGGCGCGGCCGCGGGGGCGGGCGTCGGCTGCACGCTCATGGCCGCTGCTCCTGCAACTGCACCAGCACCACCGCCGCGGTGACGGCCGCCG
>NZ_JBKGHJ010000357.1:0-9132 GCF_046520365.1 Corallococcus sp. 4LFB | reverse complement strand
CCCTGGTGCGCGCGCGCGTCCTCCTGCAACTGGGCGAGCACCGCGTGCAGCATGCTCGCGACCTGCGCGCCATTGGCCGCGTGGTGGGCCTGCAGCTCCGCGGCACCGCCGGGTACGTGAGGACGAGCCCGCGGCCCTGGGCGAGCTGATCCGCGCGGTCCCCCGGCAAGAGCGCGTGCCAGGCGCGGGGCACGTCGCGGCTCTCCGCGTCCTTCACGTAGTGGAAGGCGTCCTGCGCGCCGTGCGCGAAGCCCGCGAGCACGTCGCCGCGAGTCACCGTGAGCTGCCCGTTCACGCGCGTGACGGCGTTGCCCGGCCACGGGCCCGTGAGCGTGCCGTAGAGGTAGACGGGGTCGTTGAAGCCCTCCGCGTCGGAGGGGTGCTCCACCAGCTCGGGGGAGAAGAAGAACAGCTCCGCCGCGGCCAGGCGGCGCGGAGGACGGCCGGCGGCGACCTCGTGGTGCGCGAGCTGCGCCTGCACGGACGCGGGCAGCCGCGCGCGCTCGCTGCCGGGGATGAGCTGGAGCTGGCCCACGACGTCGGAGCAGACGAACCACTCCGGCTCGCCGAGGTACGCGGGCTCCAGGCGGAACGCGTCCAGGAGGTGGACGACCTCCGAGGCATCGCACGGCACGGCTTCGACCGGGCTGGCGGCGTGGGGAACGAAGTAGCGGGGCGGGCTCACGGAGGCCGCGACAGGCTGGCGCAAGCCGCCAGGGCAATCAAGTGGCGGGGCGGCGTCCCCGGATCCGCGCAGCGGCGTCGAGTCCATCGTTCGTTCCACGCCCCTTAAGAGGCCCGGGCGTGGAGCGAAAGGCACTGCCCAAGCGTCAGGCGGGCTCGATGAAGTTGAGCCGGTAGCCGTCCGGGTCCGTGACGACGACCTCGCGCGTGTACCAGGGCTGGACGGTGGGCCCTTCCACCGGAGCGCCCAGGGCCGCCGCCTTCGCGGCCACCGCTCCGACACCGAGTCTGCTGGGCTAAGGAGGGCCGGAGCGGTGGGATATTCAGATTATGCGGGACCATTACGGCGCCCGAACTCTCGATGCTAGCGACTGCAGCGCGCTGTAGGTAAGCGTGAGTCAGCCGCGGCGGTCCACCGCGTCGCCCATAGCGGGAATGAACTCGCTAGGCTCCGTCCCTGCCCAAAGGACATACAGTGAACGGCGGCAGCGCGAGAGCGCCACCAAGAAAAGGCGTAGGTCGTCCTCGCGTCGTGTCTCCCGGTGCAGTTCGCTCTTTACGCTGCTGAAGTCTGGCATGCGGTCACGGTCCGCTCCCACTACGATGCAAAGCTCGAACTGCTGGCCCTTGATTTGCCGCGCTGAGCTGAGAGTAATGGCCTTCTGGGGCGTGCGCCGGCCCTCGCCCTCAGGGCGGTGGTGCTGGATACCGTTGGCAACGAGGAAGGTGCCTACCCGCTCTAAGAGGGCATCATCGAAGCCGATGACACCCACATCCCGGGCCTTACCCCCACCGTCGAGGTAGCTGCTCACGATGTCGCGCACCTGGGCAAGCATTGCTTGCTCCCCTGCAAATCCGCTGACGATCGGGCGCTCGCCGTTGTTCCCCTCGCTGCCCGTCTGAAAGGCGCCCCAGTTATCGACGAGGCCGAGCGTCGGGTAGGCGGTGATGAGCTGGTGAAGGGCGGCGACGATCTGGCGAGTGCTGCGGAAGTTCTGTTCAAGGCGGGTGCCTTGGAATCGCACGTCGGTGTCGAAGCCAATGTCTCGCAGGCTGGGGTAGCGGGCATAAACGGCCTGCGCTTGGTCGAAGCACATCATCATCCCCTCAGGCCTCTTCACCAAGTGGCGCAGGAGCGTGAGTTGGTTGCGGAAGAAGTCCTGAGCTTCGTCGAGGATGAGGTAGTCAAAGCCGTCCTCCGGCTTGCGGTACTGCTGCCACACCGTCTTGGAGACCTCCTTGATGGCATCGTTCGTCAGATCATCCGAGTCCACGAAGCCAAGATTCCGGAGAGTTTCGTTGTAGATGGTCGCAATCTCCCAGACGAAGCGCTTGAAGGGCTTTTCCGCTGCGGCCAGCCACCAGCCCGCCGGCCGCTTTTCGTTGAGGTAAGTGGTGAGGTCCGCAATATCCCGAGCCTTGATGAACTGGCTGATTTCGGTCTCGATTTCCCAGAGCCCGGTCTTGCTGCGGGCGTCAAACTGTGACCAGAGAGACTCGTACTCTCCGCCGCTGAGTCGGCGTCGAGCCTCGTCGACGGCGAGCCGCAGGGCCACGTGGCGGTTTGCGTCCCCCTTCTCCGCGCGGTAGGGGGCAAGCGGCTCAATCCCGAGTTCATCCACTTTCACAAAACGAGCGCACCACTCGTGGAGGCTGGTGATGGCGATGTGCTGCGGATGGGAAGGCGCGAGAAAGCGCTCCAGGCCCAGTCCGCTGACTTGCTCCAGCACCTTCACTCCAAGGTCGGCGTTGAAGACGAAAAATCCGATGCGTGCCCGTTGTCCCTGCTCCTCCGCGCGCCTCGCGAGGTAACCCGCTCGCATAACGGCAGTGAAAGTCTTTCCGGTGCCAGGGCCACCCTGAAGGCGAATGGGGGCGTCGCGTTCAGTCTTCACCACCGAGGCTTGCTGCGGAGTGAGCATTGCGAGCGCAGACTCGAAGCTCTGCCCGAGAGAGGCCGAGTGCCCCATTGCGCTCATCTGGTAGACCTCAAGGGTTGTCAGGCGCTGCTCGCGTCGACGCGCATCGGCGATGAGCTTGTGCTGGAAGGCGCGCTCGACAGCGTCGTACTGCCCCTCAGTGAGGTGGTCCATCAGGCCGATGAGATCATCTTCAATGCGCATGCCGAGAACTTGCCGCATGATTGTCTCGTCAATAATGCCGAGTTCGCGCAGTCGGTTGAGCGGAAGCCACCCGTCACGGAGTGGCACCTCGGGAGGATGCGTCTCCGTAGTTCGCGGCCGGTCCAATGGGTCAAGCCGCTCGCGCATCCCGAGTGCTGCCTCCTGCAGCTTGCGGTAGCCCGACAGTTGCTGCTCGGGCGGCTGCCGGATTGATGCAGAACCAGCGTGCGTGGCCCAGGGCTTGGCGTCGAACAAGCCTAGTACCGCCGCAAAGCCTGATGCCTCCACAAGGAAGTGGAGGCGATGATAGTCACCCGGCGCGAAGACAGAGTGGATGCTCTTCTGGCGGAGGTACTTGAGGCCAGCCCGCTCGCGTGCCGAGTCGATGTTGGCCACGTCGAGCATGCGCCGGAAGAGCGACTCCCAGTCGCGGTCAGTAACGAACTCTTCGACGACGTTGCCTGGGAGGATGATGTCGCGCCACGTCTCCTGCAGTGCTCCGTCGGCGGCGGGCGACACATCAAAAATGCCCGTTACCCCCGACAGAATGCTGGCTGCACGGAAGCGTCGGTCGGCCACCTCGAAGTCCAGGCTGCTGCGATTAATGGGCGGCGGGGTCTTGTCCACATATTCCATCGCCTTGGCTAGTGCAGCGTGCCCCTTCGCCCCCAGCCTTCTCAGCATCCGCTCACTCAGCCACACCGTGTTCACGCGGGTCTCCCATGTGACGTCCTCGTGCGATCGTGCCGGTCCATAATGGAAATGGTCAACGCGGTTCACGTCACCTTCCATCGGACACGCGCATGGCGGAAGTCATCTCGTACCGAGGGCTCAGCCTAAACTGCAGCTATAGGATTTAGGGGCCCGGACGTGGAGCGAAAGGAACCGCCGGGCCTCAGGAGGGCTCGATGAAGTTGAGCCGGTAGCCGTCCGGGTCCGTGACGACGACCTCGCGCGTGTACCAGGGCTGGACGGTGGGCCCTTCCACCGGAGCGCCCAGGGCCGCCGCCTTCGCGGCCACCGCGTCCACGCCGTCCGAACCCGCGCGGAAGCCCACGAGCACGCCCATGCCCTTTCGTCCCTCCAGCTTCAGGCTTGAAGGGTGGCTCACGAGGTACACGTCCGACTCGCCGCCCCACTGGAGGCGGAGGATGGGAGGTTCCGACGCGATGCGTTCGAAGCCGAGGCCCTCGTAGAAGCGCACGGAGGCCTGCGCATCCGTCACCAGCAGCTTCACGAACGACCGCATTGTCTGGGGCTTGTCCATGGGCGCGGCAGTCTGCCCGGAGCGGTGGAGGGGCGCCACGCTCGCGGAGGGCCATTATCGGGCCCGGGACGGAATGACCTATCGTCGGGCCCGGATCCGGCTTGGGACCGGTCCGAAGCGCAAGGGGACGGGCTCATGGGTGACGTGACACGCACGCGACAGGCCCCTGGCACCGTGGCCTACGACGACGTCAACGAGCTCATCGCCACCGCCACGCGGCTGATGCAGAAGGACGCCGCGCCGGACACACTCACCCCGGACGACCTGCGGCGCATCGGCGAGGAGCTGGACATCCCCGCGCGCTACGTGGACCAGGCGCTGGAGGCGCTGGCCCGCCGCCGTGAAGAACAGGCCCGCGAGGCCCAGGCCCGCGAGCGGCGGTCGCGTCAGCGCCGCGCGAGGCTCCGGAAGGGAGCGTGGGTGGGCGTGGCGCTCGCGGGCGTGCTGGCCGTGTCGGGGCTCGTCGTGCGCAACGGCCTCACCTCCACGTTGGCGGACGTGGCGCGGAAGCGGGCCCAGGTGCGCAACGTGCTGGAGCGCCGCGAGTCCCTGCGCGCGCGAGCGGATCAGCTCACGCCTGGCCTGAACCGCGACGCGGAGCTGGCGGGCGCGGACAACCGCGTGGCGGTGGAGCAGCGCCGCTACGACGAACGCGCCGCGGCCTACAACGCCTCCGCGGCCTCCTTTCCCACAAGCTGGGTGGTGCGCCTGAGCGGCCTGCCCCCAGGGCTTCCGCTGTCCTCGGAGGTCTCCCCATGGTGAAGACCGTCCTCTTGACGTTGCTGTTCCCCCTGCTGGTGCTGGCCGCCGTTCCCTCCATCACGCGGCCGGTGACGGATCCACAAGGGATGTTAACGCCTCAGGAGACGGAGGCCATCTCCCGTGCGCTGGTGGACCTGCGCGCCCAGAAGCAGGTGCAGATGGCGGTGCTGCTGGTGGAGAGCACGAACGGCCAGCCCATCGAGGACTACGCGGAGGCCATCTTCCGCGAATGGAAGGGCGGGGAGGCGGGCCGGGACAACGGCCTGCTGCTCGTCATCGCGCGCGGGGACCGGCGCTCGCGCCTGGAGGTGGGGTATGGGCTGGAGTCGTCGCTGACGGATGGCGAGACCACCGACCTGCTGCACGCGCAGGGCCCGCTGCTGCGGGAGGGACGGTTCGAACCTGCGTTGCTCGCCATCATCGCGGGCGTGCGTGAGCAGGTGTCTCCCGATGATCTCCCGAGCCCTGGCGGCGCGACGATGTCCTGGACGCGGTTCGAGTCGCGCATGTTCCTCATGGTCCTGTTCCTCACGGCGTGCGTCGTGGCGCGGCTGCTGCTCCAGCTCCAGGTTTCGGGCCTCCGGGACCTGAAGAACTCCGGGCTGGCGGCGATGGTGGTGGCGCTGCCGCTGGGCACGCTCGTCTCCATCGGCTGGTCCGGCCCCTGGTCCCCGGTGTTCACCCTCGTCGTGTATGGCGTGCTGGTGGGCCTGTTCTTCTGGGGGTGGTCCCTGCTCAAGCGGAAGCAGACCCTCTGGGGCCTGCTGCTCCTCTTCCCCATGTGGAGCGTCCTGGTGGGCCAACTCTGGACCCGCGTGCCCCTTGTCAATCTTGCGGACTTCTTCCGCTGGATCCTATTGAGCTCGCTCGTCTCGATCCCCGCTTCCCTCCCATTCCTGTTATTGGGGCTGATGGTCCACCGGCTGTTCCAGCAGCAACGCGCCAACGCGGCCAGGAGCTACTCCGGCTCGAGCGAGAGCTCCTCGTGGGGCTGGAGCGTCGGCTCGTCGTCGAGCTACGACTCTTCATCGAGCTCCAGTGGGTGGTCCTCCAGCAGTGATTCGTCCAGCTCGTCCTCCTCGGACTGGGGCGGCGGTGGCGGCTCTTCCGGCGGCGGTGGCGGCAGCGACTCCTGGTAGCCCCCCGCCGCCTGTCTGGCCGCCTGCCCTCCGCGCGGGTGGCGTTCCGCACCGGACATCCCGGCGACCGTCTCCGGGGGCCCATCGCTTGCCTGGGGGGCACTCCCTACCTTGGGGGGATGAAGGCTTCGCGCAAGGGGGTCCCGTCTACGTGCCGCCCCGGACGGTGTGGTCGGTCGGGGCCCAGGTGGTGCTGCTCGTGCTGCTGGGCACGGCCCTCCAGCGGCTGGGGCCCGTGCTCACGCTGCTGGCGGTGGCGCTGCTGCTGGGGCTCGCGGCGGAGCCTGTCGTGCGGCGCTTGCAGTCCTGGGGGCTGCGCCGGGGCCTGGGCGTGGCGCTCATCGCGCTGACCCTGCTGGGCATCACCGGCCTGCTCATCCTCACGCTGGTGCCGCTGCTGGTGGAGCAGCTCCAGAACCTGGTGCACGCGGCGCCGGGCTTCCTGACGGAGCTGACGCAGCGCCCTGGGTGCGGAAGCTGGATGAGCACTTCGGCGTGCTGTCGCATCCGCAGGACGCGCTCGGCATGGAGCCCGGTGTGCTCGCGAGGCCGCTCATCACCGTGCTGTCGTCCACGGTGGAGTTGATGGGCGCGGGCATCACCGTGCTGGCGCTGGCCGTGTTCGGCCTGCTCTTCGGCCAGGACCTCTACGCGAGCATCCTGGGCTGGGTGCGCCCCCGCAGCCGGGCTCGCGTGCGCCGCGTGGTGGGCCGGATGCGCGAGGCGGTGGGCAACTACCTCGTCGGCACGCTGCTCATCGTCAGCGTGGGCGGTGCCTTCACGGCCTTCATGTCCCTGGCGCTGGGCGTGCCGTACTTCCTGCCGCTGGGGCTGGTGGCGATGGTGCTGGGGCTCATCCCGTACATCGGCAGCGTCATCACCGCGCTGCTGGTGACGGTCACGACGCTGGCGTCGGTGGGCTCGAAGCGCGCGCTCATCGCGCTGGTGGTGTTCATGGTCTACCAGCAGATCGAGTCCCACCTGCTGAGCCCGCTGGTGCAGCGGCGGGCCATCAAGATGAACCCGCTGCTCATCTCGCTGGTGGCGCTGGTGGGCGGCACCGTCGCGGGGCTCCTGGGCGTCATCCTCGCGGTGCCGGCGGCGGCGGCGGGCAGGTGTTGCTCACGGAGGTGCAGCGCGAGCGGCGCAAGACGTGGAAGCGCGAGCGGCGCCTCGCGGCGGCCCTGCCTTCCGGCCTGGGGAACGTGGACGAGGCACTGTTGGCGGGTCCACTTGCTCCGCCGGGAAATGAAGCGCGGCGTGCGCCGCCTGTGGACTCCGGGCATCCTGGGACGCCGCACTGAGCAGGCCTCCTTCCCTGAGCACCCCATGACTTCCGAAGAGAGTGTTTCGGCTTCCTTCAAGCGCGCGGCGGCGGAGCGCGCGGTGGACTTCATCCAGTCGGGCATGGTGGTGGGATTGGGCACGGGCAGCACGGCCGCGTACGCCGTGCGGCGGCTGGGCGCGCTGCTCTCCGCCGGGACGCTGAAGGACGTGGTGGGCGTCCCCACGTCGCGCGCGACCGAGGCCCTGGCCGTGTCGCTGGGCGTGCCGCTCACCACGCTGGACGTGCACCCGGTGGTGGACCTCACCATCGACGGCGCGGACGAGGTGGCGCCGGACCTGTCGCTCATCAAGGGCGGCGGTGGGGCGCTCCTGCGCGAGAAGGTGGTGGCGCAGGCCAGCCGCCGGGAGATCATCGTGGTGGACGCGCCCAAGCTGTCGCCCCGGCTGGGCACGAAGTGGCCGGTGCCGGTGGAGGTGCTGCCCTTCGGCTGGCGTTCCCAGGCGCTGTTCCTGGAGTCGCTGGGCGCGCGCGTGGTGCCGCGGCTGGCGCTGGACGGGGCGCCGTACCACACGGATCAGGGCAACGTGGTGCTGGACTGTGACTTCGGGCCCATCGGTGACCCGGCGGCGCTGGCCGCGAAGCTGGAGTCGCGCGCAGGGGTGATGGCGCACGGCCTGTTCCTGAACCTGGCCACCGACCTGGTGGTGGCCGGCCCCGAAGGCATCACCCACCGCGTCCGGGGCGCGTGAGGCGCAGGGCGTCCTCGGCGGTGTCCACGTCCTCCTCGCCGCCGGGCAGCGCGACCTCCACGACGCGCGAAGGGTCCCGGGCGATGAGCCCGCGAGCGCCGTCCGTGGGAGGAAGGGCCTCCAGCTCGGAGAAGAGGGCGCGGGAGAAGAGGGCAGGGACGCCCCGGGTGCCCGCGTAGGCGGAGGCGACGATGGGCGCGTGCGTGTGCTCGAAGGTGGAGATGAGCGAGCGCAGGTGGGCCGCGTCCACGCGGAGCTGGTCGCAGAGCATCAGGACGGCGCCGTCCACGTCCGGAGGAAGGGCGCGAAGGCCTGTGTGCAGGGAGGAGCCCTGACCCAGCGCCCATTCCGGATTGTCCACGCACCGCACGGTGAGCCCGTCCAGCTCCGAGGCGACGTCGTCACGCCGCGCACCGAGCACGACGACCACTACCGGACTCGCGTCCAGGGCGCTCCGTGCCGCGCGCCGCACCAGCGACGTGCCCTCATGGCGAAGCAGCTGCTTGGGCTGCCCCAGCCGTGAAGAACCACCCGCGGCGAGCACCACCACGGCCACGGTCATGCGCGCCTCCACGGGTGAGCCGACGCCGTGTCCGCCGCGCAGGCCGTCACGCCGACCTGCGCTCCGGCGCCGCCGCATCCGCGTGGATGGGGGCCTGCCGCTCGCGCAGCCTGCCCCCGTCGCGTCCGGCGAGCACCGCCTGCACCTCCGCGATGATGGACAGCGCGATCTCATCCGCGCCCTCCGCGCCCAGGTCCAACCCCATGGGCGCGTGCAGCTTCTCCAGCTGCGCCGCCGTGGGCGCGCGCGCCAGCTCCCGCAGGATGCGGTCCGTCCTCGCACGGGGCCCGAGCACCCCCAGGTAGCGCACCGGCAGCGGCACCAGCCGCTCCAGCAGCTCCCGGTCCTGCGGCAGGCTGTGCGTCATCACCAGCACCACGCTGCGCGCCGACAGCGGCACCTTCTCCAGCACCTCGCTGGCCCGGGACGCGACGTGCGCCTGGGCCCGCGGGAACCTGCGGCGCAGCAGCTCCACCGGCCGGTCCGCCACCACCGTGAGGTGCCACCCCAACCCCTGCGCGCGCGCCACCACGGGCGCGACGTCGAAGCCGCCGCCGA
>NZ_JBKGHJ010000356.1:0-9205 GCF_046520365.1 Corallococcus sp. 4LFB | reverse complement strand
CTCGTGCACGGCGCCGTCGTCGCCGCGGGCGGCGGGCGCTTGGCCGTCGGCGCGTCGGGGATGTCCTCGTCGCCCAGGTGCACGGGCGGCTCGCGCAGCACGGGCATCATCGCCAGCTTCGGCGCGGGGCCCCGGACGCGGGCGTGAGCGAGTTGCCGCACGCGGGGCAGAAGCGGTTGGTCGCGCTGGTGGACTGGCCACAGCGCGGGCACGACACGCTGGAGGGCTCGCGAACCTGGTGCAGCCCGGGCTCGCCGCTGCCCGCGTCACGCAGCCTCGCGAGCACCGTGTCGCCCACCAGCCGCGTCACCACCGCGGAGACGCCCTCCCCCGGCGCCTCCGGCACTTCATCCAGGTAGGACTGGAGCGCGCGCGCCACTTCGGAGCACCGGGCGAAGCGCTGCGCGGGCGCGCGGTGGAGCATGCGCAGGATGATCTGCTCCAGGAGCGGCGACAGCCCTCCACGAACTGCGAGGGCCGGGGCACCGCCGCCAGCGCGATGCGGCGCATGGCCTCCGCGGGGTTGTCCGTGTCGATGAACGGCCGGCGCGTGCACAGCTCCCACAGCACGACACCGAGCGCGAACTGGTCGCTGGTGCCGGAGACGGGCTCGTTGCGCACCTGCTCCGGTGACATGTAGCGCAGCTTGCCCTTGAGCACGCCCGTGCGCGTGCGGCTGGCGCGGATGGTCGCCTTGGCCACGCCGAAGTCCACCACCTTCGTCAGGCCGTCCAGGCGCACCATGATGTTCTGCGGGCTGATGTCCCGGTGCACCAGCTCCAGCGGCGCGCCCTGGCTGTCACGCGCGTGGTGCGCGTGATCCAACCCCAGCGCCGCGTCGCGGATCATCTGCGCGCAGACGCGGTGGGGCAGCGGCGTGCCGGCCCGCTGCGCCGCCTTCGCCAGGCGGCCCAGGTTCTCGCCCTCGATGTACTCCATGGCGATGTAGAACGTGCCCTGCCACGCGCCGACCTCGTACAGCGAGACGACGTTCGGGTGGTTCAGGTGCGCCGCGACGCGGGCCTCGTCGAGGAACATCTCCACCGAGCCCTCGTGCTCCAGCAGGTCCGGCAGCAGGCTCTTGAGGATGACGGGGCGCTCGAAGCCGCTCACGCCCACCTGACGTGCCAGGAAGATCTCCCCCATGCCCCCCACGGCCACGCGGCGCAGCACCGCGTACCTGCCGAAGATGAGGGAAGACGGGGAAGCACCGGACACCATCGCCCTTGCACGGTACCCAGCGATCCCCATCCCCCGCCAGTCCCCGGCGCCCCGCTTTCACACCGCGAAGCCTTCGCCCTTCACACCGCCGTGTGGGGTCCTGGCGCACCGGGCGTGACGGGTGGGGTCCCGGGCGCCGTTCAGACGTACCAGGTCAGCCGCCCCGCCTGCTCGGAGGACCCCGGCGCGAGGGTCAGCGGCGACACATACAGCCCGCGCCGCTCCCGCTTCCACCAGGCCCCGGTGCGCTGGCGCTCCTCCGGGGACGTCATCCGGTAGTCGTGGAGCACGGCGCGCACCATCCGGGGCGGGCGGTCCGGGAAGGGGTTGGACGCGAACAGCCCCAGCACCTCCGGCGAGCCCTCCAGCAGCCGCTCCAGCAGGGCCAGGAACCACGAGGGCGGCGACCCCAGCGCGGCGAACCACATCTGCCAGTCCAGCCGGGGCTGGTGCGGGGCCACCTGGCGCGGCGGCCGGTCCACCGCGGAGGTCTTGTAGCGGAACGGGTACTCCACCCAGTGCACGCCGTCGTCCGAGCCCTCCACGGTGATCTCCGGCCGGTCCACCGTCATCACCGCGAACAGGCCGTAGGAGTTCACCGAGTGCAGCGGCACCATCCGGTCGTCCAGCCAGTCCACCGCGCGCCCCAACCGCTCCGGGCCGCGCGGCCACCCCCCCATCCGGCGCAGCAGCTCCACCGTGCCCAGCGTGAGCGCCGGCACCGCGGTGACGGCGGACAGCGCCGTGTCCAGGACGGACGGCCGCCGCGCGGGCTCCGCGTCGCGCCACAGCGCTTCCGGCAGCACGCGCCGCAGGGCCGCGTCGTCCAGCAGCCACAGCCCCAGGGCCAGCGACTGGACGTTGAAGAAGCCGTAGTTGCCCGTGGCCATGATGGCCGCCTGCAACGCGGAGAAGACGCCGAAGGCGGCCTGCCGCACGCGCCGGGGACCGAACGCGAGGAAGGGCACCGCCGTCTCCGCCGCCAGCACCGCCGCCGTGCCCGTGTGGCGCACCCGGCGCGGCAGCTGGTGCGCGGCCCAGCCCCCGCGCGTGGGCAGGGGCGCGGTCTCGAAGTACACGTCGCACGCGCTCAGCTCGCGCCACGTCCGGTCGCCCGAGTGGAGCTTGCTCACGCCCGACCCGAAGTAGAGGCGGAACACGAGCATCCGGAAGAGGAACACCTCCAGCGCGGACACGTCCCGCTTCCCCAGCCCGGGCCGCACGCCGCCCGGCGCGGTGAGCGCGCCCAGCAGCCCCATCTCCAGCAGCAGCACGTCCCACTGGAACGACAGGAACTCGCGCCCCAGCGACACGTAGGACAGGTACAGGCCCCACAGCGCGCCCGTGCTCAGGCGCGGGGCCACGTTGAGGAGCAGCGCCAGCGACAGGCCCTGCCCCACGCGGCAGCCGCGCACCAGCGCCGCGTCCGACGCGTCCTTCCAGAACACGGAGGGCCGGCGCCACCGGCCCTGCGCGGCCCAGCGCTCGGACTGCGCCAGGTCGCGGATGGGACGGATGCCCTTCTCCCCGTAGAGCCCCAGCACCTGCTTGCCCAGCGACGTGAACGCGATGAGGAACGTGCCGCCCAACAGCCGCATGAAGGCCCAGCGCACCCACCGGTGCTCCGCGGGCTCCGTCACGCGGCTGAACAACCAGGTGTCCCAGCGCGACGCGCGCCGTCGGTGGTGCGCGATGACCGAGTACACCGCGCCCGCCACCTGCCGCACGCCGGGCAGCAGGCCCAGCCGCGCGGCGACGCGCGTGCTCCACCGGGGGGACCAGGCGAGCATGCGGAAGACGGCCTCCGCGCCGGACGAGCGGCGCCCCGACGGCTCCACCAGCTGCATCGCCCGCCGCATGTCCTCCTTCGGAATGCCCAGGAGCGCGCGCAGCCAGCCGGCCCCCGCGGCGAAGCGCACGCGGCCTGCGGTGTCCTGGCGCCAGCGCGCCACCCAGCGCTTGCAGAAGCCGCAGTCCCCATCGAACAGCACGAGCGGTCGCAGCTCGCGGGTCGTCGCGCCCATCGGGTCTCTCCTTCGTCCAATGACAAAGGTGCGCGCGGCGGGCGGGATGCGAAGGGGGCGACAGGGGTCGCTGGTGGGGCAGGCGGGCAGCGGAGCGCGCCCCCCTGCATCCAGGTCCAGGTGCCTAGCTTTGTCGGCATGAGCGAGCCCAAGGCCCAGGCGAAGAAGACGGAGGAGCTACTCCCCGGCGTGCACCACTGGACCGTCTCCGACGACCGGGTCGGCGGCGGCCGCAGCGACGCCTACGCGGTGGTGGACGACGACGGCACCGTCACCCTCATCGACCCGCTGCCCATCGACGAGAAGGCCCTGCGCAAGCTGGGCGACATCGACGCCATCGTGCTCACCGCGGGCAACCACCAGCGCTCCGCGTGGCGCCTGCGCAAGGCGTTCGGCGTGCCCGTCTGGGCGCCGGAGGGCGCGCGGGGCCTGGAGGAGAAGCCGGACTTCGAATACGTGAACGGCACCACGCTGCCGGGCGGCCTCAGCACCTTCCAGACGCCGGGGCCCACGGAGGCCATGTACACGCTCTGGCTGCAGAAGAGCCCGCACGCGGTGGTCTTCATCTCCGACCTGCTGTCACGCGAAGGCCGGGGCGCGCCCACGTTCGTCCCCAGCGAGTACCAGGACGAACCGCTGCGCACGCGCACCAGCATCCAGCGCATCCTGGACCACCTGCCCTTGCAGACCGTCTGCTTCGCGCACGGCGCGCCCATCCTCAAGGACGGCGCCAGCGCCCTGCGCAAGGCGCTGGAGCAGGACGACGCGTTCCCGCACGCGCCAGCGCCCTGATGCGCCTTCAGCCCGGGGGCAGCTCGCGCACCAGCACGTGGCCGTCGTCCTGGCCGGGCGGCACCAGCTCCAGCCGGGCCCCCGCCTCCGCGCGGTCCAGCAGCGCGCCCAGCGACAGCAGGTCGGTGACGGGGATGCGCGTGGCGAGCGCGGGTGCGTCGCCCCGGAGCATCGCCTGGGCCACGCGGGCCTCGTCGCGCAGGTCCGTCTCGTACACGAAGGTGCGCTCGTCGTAGTCGTGTCCGCCGGGGACGCGCCCCACCAGCCGCATGGGCCCCAGCCGCGAGTGCACGCGCACGGCCGGGTTGTCCCACTGGGTGATGCCGCGCAGCCGCTTCGCGCGCACCATGCCCAGCGTGAGCAGCTTCACCCACGCGGACGCGCCCCGGCCCGGCAGGAAGCTGAACAGCGACACGCCCACGAACAGCCCTGGCGTCAGCGACGGCGCCACGTAGCAGGCCGCGCCAATGGCCAGCTCCTCGTCCGCCAGCAGCAGCCGTTCGCGCGCGGGCGCCTTCAACAGCCGCGCGGGACAGCGCAACAGCCCGATGGCGCCGGGCAGCAGGTACAGGTCCGACAGCACCCAACGCGGCACGCCGATGCCGCCGAACGCGAGCTGGTTGAGCGAGAGGTACTGCCGCGCCAGCTCCGCGTTGTGCTCCGCCAGCAGGTGCGTCACCGGGATGCCGTACGGCGCCAGGTCCAGCGACGGGACGTGCACGCCGGAGCCCAGCGCCTGCAATGACAGCTCCGGCGCCGAGGCGAAGAACGCCTGGGCCAGCGGCGCGAGCTCACCCGCCATCGGCTTCGAGGTCCTTCGCCACGGCGTCCAGCCGGTACTCCGGGGGAAGCGAGACGCGGGAGGCGTCCACCGACGCGCGCGACACGAGGCAGCGCGACGAACCGCCGCCCTTCTCCGTCAGCTCCGGCATCGGCATGGACACCACGCGCATGCCCAGCCGCTCGAAGGTCTCCACGATGTGCGGGGGCATCACCGTGGGCGCGAGCAGGTCCCTGCCCAGGGGCAGCCCGTTCGTCGCGTAGCGGCGGATGTCCGCTTCCGTCACCCGCACCAGCCGGTTCGCGCCGAAGCGCTGCTCCAGGAGCGCCACCGACTCCGGCGCCATCACGTCCGGACACACCACCAGCCGGTCCACCGCGGGCAGGGGCAGCACCGCCATGTTCCCGTGGAACGCGGGCTCGCGCACCTGCACGCGCAGCACCTCGCCGGGGAAGGACTGCTGGGCCGCCTCCAGCCCGTCCAGCGTGGTGCGCCCGCCCCAGAACAGCAGCGTCACGCCGTCGAACGTCGCCACGTCCCCGTGCGCCTCCCAGATGCCCACGCCGGGGTCCACGACCTCCAGGCCCAGGCGCCGGGCCAGCGGCGCCCAGTGGTCGCGCTCCGCGAAGCGGTGCGCGCTCATCATCCGGGGCAGGAGGAACAGCGGGGCCTGGCCCTCGCGCGCCACCACCTGGCCGCACTCGGCCGCGTAGGGCATGCCCGTCAGCGCGTCCGACGGCGAGGGCAGTGCCACCACCGTGCCACCACGGGCTTCGATGTGCCGGGCCAGCGTCAGCCACTCCCGCCGCGCGCCGCGCGCATCCGCCGGAGCAGCGTCCCGGCTGCGGAAGTTGGAGCGGCCTCGCAGCGCCCAGCCCCGGCCCGGGGGCGACATGAGGAAGAGGTCCATCATTCCTCGCTTCTAGCCCTCGGCCCGGGGCGTCACAATGCATCCGGGCCGCGCCCCCCGCCCGCCTGAAGCCCGGCCGTCCACCGCCCCACAGTGCACGCCCGGAAGCAGGCCCGCGGGAACCAGGCGGGGCGCTCCGCCCCGTATCCCGGAGGCAAGGGAGGAAGACATGCGTTGGATTCCACGATGGCGCTCGGGCGGACGGCTGCTGCTGCTCACGGGATGGCTCACCGCCTGCTCGGAGCCGGAGCCCGCTCCGCCCGACGCGGGCACCGGCCCCCTCACGGACGCATGCAACAGCCGCGAGCAAGCGCTCACCCTGTCCGAGTGTGTGCTCCCGCTGGACAACACGCCGCGCCAGGCCTACGTGAGCGCCCGCTACGACTCCGACTGGTACCGCGTGGAGGCCGTCGGCCCCGTGACCCCACCCGCCATCGTGCGGCTGCGCGCGGGCTACGCCGTGCCTGAAACGCCCGTGAACCTGACGGTGGACGCCAACGTCCCCTATACGTCCGCCCGTCCCACCTCGCGCGTCAACCGCCACGACCCGGCGGCGGCGCCCTCCCCCGTGGAGCTGCTGATTCCCTACGCGGAGGAGGTGGACTTCCGGCTGCTGACGCTGCGGGATGACACGACCGCCTTCGACACGCAGTCGCCGTACACCGTCCAGGCGGAGCTGCTCCCCGACCCGGATGGCCATGAGCCCAACAACCTCCCGCCCGCCGCGACCGCCATCTCCCTGACGGCGACGGCGGAGGGCGCGAGCGGCTCCACCACGGGCGTCCTCGCCACCGAAGGGGACGTGGACTGCTTCCAGTTCCAGGTGCCCGCCTCCACGAAGAGCGTCTCCCTCCACCTGACGACGGAGGCGTTCTCGCCGGAGCTGCCCTTCCGCTTCTCCTATTTCCTCCTCGACCCGGAAGGCCGCATCGTCGAGCGCCAGACCGCGTGGGACCCCGCCGCCGCCACCGACCTGCGCGGCACGGCTCCCGCGTCGTCCGAGGGCAGGTGGAGCATCTGGGTGCAGGCCTACAAGGCCCTGGATCAGGACTTCGTCATGCCCGGCGACCTGCGCTCGCGATACACGCTGGAGGTCCGCCTCTCCGACACGGAAGCGCCCGGTGACGCCGGGACCCCACCGGCCCCCTGACGCGGCTCCGTCTCCCTTTCCAAGAGGGCGCAGGCATGCCCGCTCCCTCCCGGTTTTTCGCCCGGAGGGGGTTGCCCCACCGCCCCGCGCGCGTGGCATCCTCCCCCCCTTTTCGGGCACCCACGGGGTTGGGGATTCATGCACTTCGAGCTGGCCTTCGTGCTGCTCTTCTCCATCGCGACGGCGGTGGCGATCGCGGCGCGCTACTTCAAGTTTCCATACACGGTGGCGCTGGTGCTGGCGGGCCTGGGCCTGGGCATCGTGCATGCCTTCGAGCCGCCGCACCTGACCAAGGAGCTGCTGTTCGCGGTCATCCTGCCGGGCCTGCTGTTCGAGGCGGCCTTCCACCTGGACTTCCGCAAGTTCTGGAAGAACAAGCTGGCCATCACCTCGCTGGCCATTCCGGGCCTGGTGTTGGCCATGGGGCTCACGGCGCTGCTCCTGTCCCCGGCGATGCAGTCGATGAACGCCCTGGAGGGCTTCGGCCTCATCTCCGCCATGGTGTTCGCGTCGCTCATCGTGTCCACGGACCCCATCGCGGTGGTGGGCCTGTTCAAGGCGCTGGGCGCGCCCAAGCGGCTGGCCATCCTGGTGGAGGGCGAGAGCCTGCTCAACGACGGCACCTCCGTGGTGCTGTTCACGCTGGTGCTGGGGGTGGCCAGCGGCCAGTCGTTCACCTTGGGCGGCGCGGTGATGGAGTTCCTCATGGTGACGGGCATGGGCACCGCCATCGGCGCGGCGGTGGGCTTCGCCGTGTCCAAGGTCATCATGCGCGTGGAGGACGCGATGGTGGAGATCACCCTCACGGTCATCGCCGCGTACGGGTCCTTCGTGGTGGCGGAGCACTTCCACTACTCAGGCGTCATCGCGACGGTGGTCGCGGGCCTGCTGTGCGGCAACTGGGCGGCGCGCGTGGGCATGGGCCCCACCACGCGCATCGCGGTGGAGAGCTTCTGGGAGTACCTGGCGTTCGCGCTCAACTCGGTGGTGTTCCTGCTCATCGGCCTGGAGGTGCAGCTGTCGTCGCTGCTCGCGTCGTGGCTGCCCATCCTGCTGGCGTACGCGGCGGTGCTGCTGGCCCGCGCGGTGGTCGTCTACAGCGTGTCCGGCCTCCTGCGGCTCACGTCGGAGAAGCTGCCCTGGAAGTGGAGCGCGGTGCTCACCTGGAGCGGCCTGCGAGGCGCGATCTCCATGGTGCTGGTGCTGGGCCTCCCGAACGACTTCGCGCACCGCGAGCTGATGGTGAACATGACGTTCGGCGTGGTGGTGCTGTCCATCATCTTGCAGGGACTCACCATGTCGCCGGTGCTCAAGGCGCTGGGCATCACCGGGCTCAAGGACGTCTACCAGGAGCAGTACGAGCTGGCCCGCGGCAAGCTGGGCGCCATCCACGCGGCGCTCGGGGCGCTGGAGCGCATGCGCCGCGGCCGCGAGATTCCGGTGGAGGTGCTGGAGCCCATGGAGCGCGACTACCAGCAGAAGGCGCAGGCGGTGGAGCTTGAGCTCACCACGCTCAAGCAGCAGTCCAGCCGCTTCCACGAGGAGGAGCAGCAGGAGGCCATCCGCCGCGTCCTCATCGTGGAGAAGGCCGCCCTCTTCAGCGCCTACCAGCAGGGCACGCTCAACAAGGAGGTCTTCGAGCACCTCACCGCGGAGCTGGACGAGCGCATCGCCAGGGCGAAAGACGCGGAGGCCCACGTGCCGGCGGAGGACGCCCGGCCCTCCCCGCCCCAGGCCCTGGCCTCCTGAGCGCCGGAGGGCGGCCGCCTCAGCTCGCGCCGCCCTCCACCCGGGACTGGAGCACCGCGCCCAGCACGTCCGCGGTGTCCTCGCGCAGCCGCGGCAGGTGCGCGTAGAGCACGTCCTCCACCTGGGCCACCGCCTCCTTTGGCGCGCCCGCCTCGCGCAGCCCCGCCAGCACCGCGTAGGCCGCCACCGCCAGCGGCCCACGTAGCCGCGCGACTCCTCCCAGAACTCCTCGAAGCACGGCACGGCCTCTCCCGCCACGACGCGCGCCAGCCGTCCCAGGCACGCCTCCCAGTAGGCGCGGTGCGCGTCCCGGGCCGCGTCGTCCGTGAACGGCCCCTGGCGCAGCTCCAGCCGCGTGCCCCCTTCGCTCGCGTGGAAGGTCAGCTCCGCCCGGGTGCGCCCCGGCGGCACCGGCCCGCCCTCCCAGTCCATCTCCAGCGCCAGGAACCGGCCCGGCTCCACCTCCACGATGCAGCCCACCTGCGCGAACGCCCGGCCCGCCGCGTCCCGCAGGCCCACCCGGTAGGGCTGGCCCAGCGCGCCGGGGTCCGGCGCGTGCGTGCGGTGGCAGCCCGGCG
>NZ_JBKGHJ010000355.1:0-9206 GCF_046520365.1 Corallococcus sp. 4LFB | reverse complement strand
GCGCTGCCCTCCGTCGCGGGGCGCAGGGCGGACGCGCTGCCAGTCGAGCGCACGCCGGGGCTGGAGGGCCGCGCCACGCCCGGGCTGGACGGGCGGGCCACGCCGGGGCTGCCCGGGCTGGAAGACCGGCCGTTGCTGGACGGCAGCCGCGCGCGGCCCTGCGAGGGCTCCGACCCCGGCGACTGCCACGCGGCCAGCTGCTCCTTGAAGCCGGGCGGCAGCTCCACCTTGCGTCCCTCGGCGGCGAGCTCCTCCGCGAAGAGGTACGTCATGAGCTGGCTCAGCATCGTGGGCGTGAAGCGGGGCGTGT
The DNA here is from genome assembly GCF_046520365.1 of Corallococcus sp. 4LFB. Classification (NCBI taxonomy): domain Bacteria; kingdom Pseudomonadati; phylum Myxococcota; class Myxococcia; order Myxococcales; family Myxococcaceae; genus Corallococcus; species Corallococcus sp. 4LFB. The sequence goes on along the minus strand of NZ_JBKGHJ010000355.1, from coordinate 8,896 downwards.
CCCGGTAGAGCAGCTCCACCGCGGACTCGCTCAGGTCCTTCGCCGTCTGGTAGCGCGCCTCGCGGTCCACCGCCATCGCGTGCGCGATGATGGTCTCCAGGTCCTCGCCGATGGTCGGGTTGACGGCGGACGGGGGCAGGCAGTCGCCGGTGATGATGCGGGGCAGCACGGTGACGAACTCGCCCTCGAAGGGGCGCCGGCCGCAGAGCATCTCGTAGAGGACGATGCCCGCGGCGTACACGTCCGTGCGCGCGTCCAGGTCCTGCCTGCCTTGCGCCTGCTCCGGGGAGAAGTACGGGTACTTGCCCTTGAGCGTGCCCGGCGACGTCTTGGCCTCCACGGCGCTCGTCGCCTTGGCGATGCCGAAGTCGATGACCTTGACCTCGCCCTCGTAGGAGATGAGGACGTTGTCCGGGGACACGTCGCGGTGGACCAGGCCCAGCAGCTGGCCGTCCTCGCCCACGTGGCGGTGCGCGTAGTCCAGGCCCTCGCACAGCTTGCTGGCGATGTGCAGCGCCAGGGGCTGGGGCATGAAGCCGATGCCCGCGCGCGCCGCGCGGCGCAGCACCTTCGACAGGGGCTGGCCGTGCACCAGCTCCATGGCGATGAAGTACTGCCCGTCCACCTCACCGAAGTCGAAGATCTGCGCGATGTTCCCGTGCGTCAGGCCCGCCACCAGGCGCGCCTCGCTGATGAACATCTCCACGAAGTCGTGGTCGTCCACGAAGTGCGGGAGGATCTGCTTGATGACGCAGGGCTTGGTGACGCCCATCGCGCCCGTCATGCGCGCGCGGTAGGTGACCGCCATGCCCCCCGCGGCAAGCTTGGAGACCAGGACGTACTTGCCGAATTGCTGGGGACTGGGTTCTGCCACGGGCGGGAGGCGGGGCCGGGATTGGGGAAGCCCCAGCATACTCGTCTTCCGCTGAAAGTCCCGGTCGCGCTCGCATGGCATGCGAAGATTTCGCTCCCAGTGCTGGACGGGCTGCCACGGGCGTCCTGGTGGGTCGGAACCGCCCTTGGGGAGGACGGGACGTCCCAGGTGGGGGCCGGGGGGGCGTGAGGCGGACTGTTGTGCCTGTTCACACTTCTTCACGCTGCTTCGTTCAGCGCCTTCCGGGGGCGGGGTTATCACCTGCGCCATTCCGGGCTTCGGGCCGGGGTGGGGCGGGGCTGGAAGGCCGCCCCCAGGGAAGCGAGACGACGGTCATGGGGCAAGGGCGCCCGGTGTGGAGTGCGCGGGCCACCTTCGCGGTGGTGCTGGGGCTGGTGCTGGCCTCGGGGGGCGCGCGGGCGCAGGACGGCGGGGGCTTTCTGTCCGCCTTCGAACTGCTGGCGAGGGGCCCCGAGCTGGGCGGCAGTGACATCCCCCGGGACGTGCCGCCGCGCCGGGCCGCCGCCGCGTCGGTGGTGCCGCCGGAGGTGATGGCCCGGGTGCTGACGGAGGAAGGGCCCCGGCCGGTGCCCACGGCGTCCGCGGCGGAGTCCGGCCCTGTGGTGGCGCCGGAGGACGCCAGCGCGGCATCCCAGGTGGCGCCGGAGGGGGGCCGGGTGTCGGCGCCTGACGTGCACCTGACGGAGCGTGGGCCGAGGCCGCCGTTCAAGGCGCTGCCGGTGGCGGTCGCGGTGGTGCCCGGGGTGCTGCTGCACGGGTTGGGGGCGTGGTCGGCGGGGGACTCGGTGACGGCGCGGGGCCTGTTCGCGGCGGAGGCGATAGGGCTGGGGTTGATTGGCGCGGGGCTGGTGCCCATCGCGTTGACGGGCGCGTCGCGCAAGACCATCGGGCCGCTGTACGCGGTGACGCTGACGGGGGCGGGGGTGTTCTCGCTGTCGATGCTGGCGAACCTGTACGCGGTGACGTCGCCCGCGTTCGACCCGGGGCGGGTGCCGGACACGCTGCCGCCGTTGGAGTTCGACCTGGGCTACCAGTACGTGAACGACGCGTCGGCGGAGTACCGGAACTTCTTCGCGCTGGACGCGGTGGCGCGGCTGTCGGCGGTGCGGCTGGAGGCGTCCGCGCGGCTGGCGCCGGACGAGGGCAACACGTTGATCCGCGCGGGCGCGGCGTACCGGCTGTGGGGCGCGCCGGAGCGGACGCTGGGGCTGGGGGACGGCACGGCGCTGGATGTGGAGGGCTTCGCGACGTACCACCGCTATCCGACGGAGGGCTTCACGCTGGGAGGCGGGGAGCTGGCGCTCAAGGGGCGCTACGCGATGGCGCGCTTCGGTCCCCGCTTCTCGGGCTCGTTCGTGGAGGGCGGCGTGGGGCTGTCCTTCCAGGGCTACAGCTATCCGGGGCGCGTGGACGACGACAACCTGCACGGCCAGTTGCTCTACACGTTCGGTTACGGCGTGTGGCTGGGGCGCGGCGGGCCGCTGCGGGGCGAGGCGGTCCTCTTCTACGACCACCGCAAGGACGGGCTGGTGGGAGGGCTCCGGGGCCGAGGTGGCGGGGTGATCGGGTCGTTCGGCCTGAAGGGGCGCGTGCTGCTGACGGAGCGCTGGGGCGTGGCGGCGGAGGCGCAGGCGGGTGGGGCGCTGATGGGGCGGCTGTCGCTGGTGTACGCGGTGGGAGGTGACACGTGAGCGGGGCGCGCGAGCAGGACGCGGTGCGGAGGGGCGCGCACGAGGCGGCGCGGATCCACGCGAACGCGGGGCGCGGATCCGCTGCCAGAGGCGCACGTTCGCGGTACGGGCTCCGAGCACTGGGCGTCGCTGCGGCCCTGCTGTCCACGGGCTGCGTGCGGCCCAGCGAGGACCGCGCGGTGCGGGACACGCGCGTGGGTCAGGCGCAGGCGGACGCGCTGACGGTGGAGGTGGAGGGCGGGCTCGCGTCGGTGCGGACGCTCTCCTCCGGCACGCTGGAGCTGTGGGGCCAGGCGCCGGTGTTCACCACGCGCGTCACCGCTGGAGCCGATGCGCGCACGGACTGGCTGTTCACGGTGCACAACGCGATGCCGGCCGCGGTGCTGGACGCGGTGGACGAAGCGGGTACGCCGCTGACGGTGGAGGCGCTGCCGGACGCGCACCCGACGATGAAGGCGTGGCGCGTGGCCTTGAGGCCAGGGACGACGGCGCGCCTGACGGTGGCGCCGCCGGACTGGGACACGCGCGAGCCGTTCCGTTTCGCCGCGCTGGCGGACGTGCAGGAGGCGCTGTCGAAGGTGGGGGACATCTACGCGCGGCTGAACCAGGACCCCTCCCTGCGCTTCATCTTCTTCGCGGGGGACCTGACGGAGTACGGCACGCGCGAGCAGTTGGAGGAGTTCCAGCAGCGGCTGGAGGCGGACTCGCGCATCCCGCTGTTCGCCACGCTGGGCAACCACGAGACCTTCTCGGACGACGCGCGCGAGTACCAGCGGCTGGTGGGCCGTGGCAGCCAGCACTTCACCTTCCGGGGCGTGCACTTCAGCCTGGTGGACTCCGGCAGCAGCACGGTGGATCCGATGGTGGAGGAGGCGCTGGACGGCTGGCTGGAGGAGGCGCGCGACGCGGTGCACGTGGTGGCGATGCACATCCCCCCGTTGGATCCGATTGGCGTCCGGGGTGGAGGCTTCGCGGTGCGCAACGAGGCGGCGGGGCTGGTGGGGAAGATGGCGCGGGCGGGGGTGGACCTGACGCTCTACGGCCACATCCACTCCTACTATTCGTTCTCGAACGCGGGCATCCCGGCGTTCATCTCCGGAGGGGGCGGCGCGATTCCGGAGCGCTTCGACGGGGTGGGCCGGCACTTCCTGGCGGTGGACGTGGATCCGTCGGCGGGGGTGCGGGACGTGGGGCTGGTGCGGGTGGATTGATCAGCGGGGCCTTGACGAAACACGCGGGGCCGACTTTCCGGCCCGCGAAAGGACCCCCTTGAAAGGGCACTGAACATCTGGGCAGATAGGCGCCGTTCAAACGCCTTGTGAGGAGGCCTGCCCATGTTCGATTCCCCCGAGAACGATTCCATCTCCCCCGCGCTGCGCGCGCTGCTCGAGCTGTTCGCCACGGACCTGGCGGACGTGAAGTTCCCGGACGTGGACACGGCGGTGCTGGGCGAGTCCGCGGCGCACGTGCGGGAGAAGGCGGAGGCGGTGGCCCGCGCGCAGGCGGCGCTGGACGCGGCGAGGCAGGCGCTGAACGAGAGCCAGGAGTCGTTGCTCCAGAAGGGCCAGCGCGCGCTGGCGTACGCGAAGGTGTTCGCGGAGGATGACGCGGAGCTGGGCGCGAAGCTGGAGGCCATCCACCTGCCGCGTCCGGTGCGCAAGGCGGGCGGGGCCCAGGTGGAGCCGGTGGGCGCCGCGCCGGGCAACGACGACAACGCCCCGCGCCGCCGCGGCCGTCCCCCCAAGCTGCGCCCGGTGGCCAACCTCTTCACGGACGGAAGCAACGGCCCGGACTCCGCGCAGGACGACGCCCCGGCCAGCCTCCAGTCGTAGCCCGCAAGAAGAAGACCGCGTGCCCCCGTACGGCGTTCCGGGAGCACGCGGTCCTGGTTCTCCGAAGGGCTAGTTCTTCGGGAACGCAGTCCAGCCGCTCAGCCAGTTGCTGCTGCCCACCGCGCCGACGAAGCGCGCGCTGGCGTCGAAGCCCGCGCCCGGCGTCGCCGCGTTGTCCGGGTTCAGCGCAGGGGAGCCCGCCGCCGGGGTGAAGTCCGGGGCGTCCAGGTTCAGCGCCGCCGTCAGCTGCGCGTCCACGACCTTGTTGTTCAGGCCCGCGGCCAGCACCTTCTCCGCCTCCACGAACTTGCTCACGTCCGGATCCGTCACCGTGCCCGCCGCGTCCTTCTTCGGGTTCGGCGCGTTGGGGATGGACACCGTGTCACCCTTGTTGGACCAGAAGAACGCGTTCTGGATGGACAGCTCCGGCGTGGCCGCGTTCCACAGCGCCGCGGAGGCCGTGCCGTCCACGTCGACCGCCTTGTCCGCGAAGTTCGCCACGATGACGTTGCGCAGGATGCCGCCCGCGCCCGTGTTGAACACCAGGCCCTCCTGCGCCGGGGTCGTGCCCGCCGCGCGGCCAGAGCCGATGAACGTCGCGTTCCAGATCTCCGGCACCGTGTGCGGCTGCGCGGCGTTGTCGTTCTTGTTGCCGGAGGCCTCGATGCCGCGGTTGCCCACGGTGGCGTTCTGCTGCACCACCAGGAACTGCACCTTGCCGCGCCAGCCCAGGTCGTAGTCCAGGCCGTCGTCGTCCGGCTGGCTGATGACCAGGTGCTTCAGGCCCGCCGTGCCGCCGAACATCTCCACGCCGTCGTCGGCGCCCTTGTGCACCTGCACGTAGTCGATGTCCGTCGCGCTGCCGCACGCGCCCGTCGTCAGGCCGTTGAGCTCGTTGTCCTCGGCCAGCTCGTAGCCCGCGAACTCGATGCGCGCGTACTTCAGCTTGCCGCAGTCATGCGCGTCGTCCGTGCCGCCGTACTTCGTGCGCGTGTCACCGCTGGTGGCGAAGAAGCCCTCGATGGTGTTCTCGCCGCCGGCCACGTTGATGCGCGCCTTGCCCAGCAGCACCACGCCGCCCCAGTCCCCCGCCGCGCGCGTCCCCTCCGCCTGCGAGCTGGTGAAGACGATGGGCTTCTCCGCCGTGCCCACCGCGTTGAGCTTCGCCTCGCGGGTGATGACCAGCGCGCTGCCCGAGTCACCCTTGATGGTGACGCCCGGCTCGATGGTGAGCGTGCCGCCCTCCACGAACACGTAGTTCTTCAGCGTGTACGTCGTGCCCGCCTTCCACGTGGTGTCGCCGGTGATGCTGCCGGACACGTCCTGCTCGGTGGCCTGCGGGTCGCCGCCGTCCGGGGTGTTGTTCGGCTTGTCGTCGTCGCCGCAGCCGGCCAGCAGCGCGAGGCTGGAGAGGGTGAGGACGGAGGCAAAGAGGCTCTTCATGTCGGTGCGTCCTTTCGGAGGGAAATGGGAGGAGCTACAGGGCCCAGCCGAGCGACGCGGTGAACGCCACGCCGGGCTTGTACGTCTGCACCGTCACGTCCCCCTGGCGGAGGGTGACGGACGCGTTGAGGAGGTTCGCGGCGGTCAGCTTCAGCTGCGTCGCGCCCAGCTTCTGGGTGAGGCTGAGGTCCACGCGGTGGAAGGGCCGCTCGTACACGTCCGGCAGGCCCTGCACGCCGACCTCGCTGATGCGCTGGCCGTACACGTTGTAGAGCACGGCCACTTCCGTGCCGCTCTCCGGCCGCTCGTAGCCCACGTTCACGTTGATGACGTAGGGGGACTGGCCCTGGAGCGGGCGGTCCTTGTTCGTCTGCGCGCCCACCACCGCGGAGTCACCCAGGTCCACCTGCGACTGGATGAGCGTGAGGTTCGCGCCCACGCGCACCGGGCGCAGCGTGGGGCTGAAGCGGGCCAGCGACGTGCGCGCCTCCAGCTCCACGCCGTAGCTGTCCGCGCCCGCGGCGTTCTCGAAGCCCAGGTCGCCCGAGTCCGGGTTGCGGATGACGCGCTCGATGGGGTTCTGGAAGCGCTTGTAGAAGGCGCTCGCGGCCAGGACGTCGTTCTCCCCCACGAACCACTCGGCGCGGAGGTCCACGTTGTGGATGCGCGTCTCCAGCAGGTCGGGGTTGCCGGACACGTTCCGGCGGCGCACGAAGTCGAAGAAGATGAAGGGCGCCAGCTCGCGGAAGGTGGGGCGCGCCAGCGTGTAGCTGTAGCCCGCGCGCAGGTTCACCTCCGGCGACAGCGCGTAGGTGGCGTTGAGCGACGGCAGCACGTCCAGGTAGTGCTGATCCGCGCCGCCGCTGTCGCTCTCCACGCCGGTGAAGGGGTCCTCGAGCGTCAGCTCCTGCGAGGACGCCTCCAGGCGCACGCCGCCCACCAGGCGCAGCGGCTCCACGGGCTTGTAGTCCGCGGACACATAGCCGGCGTAGATGCCCAGGAAGGCGTTGTAGGCGTCGTCCGCGCGCGTCGTCTCGCGCACGGTGATGGAGGTGCCCACGTTGTCCGGGGAGAAGAGCTGCTCGGGGGACTGGGTGCGGTCCACCGGCTCCTCGGTGAGCAGGTATCGGAAGCGGCGCGCGTTGAAGTCGCGGAAGGACACCTGCGTGAGGCCGCCCACCTTCAGGCGGAAGTCGGAGGTGAAGGGCAGGGTGAGGTTGAGGCTGCCGCCGGTGGACGTCTCGCCCAGCTCCGCGAAGAAGCGCTCGCCGCTGTTGGGCTGGTTGGGGAAGGACAGCTGCGCGTCCGGGCTGTTGAGCGCGGCGCTGTAGAGCGTGTCGCGCGTGTCGGGCTCGTCGCGGTCCACGCGGGAGACGTTGGCCTGCCAGTCCACCTCGGAGTCACCCAGGAGCCCCAGGCGGTGGAAGCCGCGCAGCTGCGTGAAGGACAGCGCGCGGGTGATGAACTGGAGGCGGGTGCTGGCGTAGCTGTCGCCGCGCACGTTGTTGTTGCCGTTGGCCGAGTACGTGCGCGTGTCGGTGCCGCGCGTGTAGAGGCTGAAGAGGGTCAGCTCGTTGTCGCGGTCGAACTGGTAGCCCAGGCTGGCCAGGCCGCTGAGGTTCGCGGTGGAGAAGCCCTGCGTGGTGCGGGCCACGTCCTGGGAGATGAGGCTGCCGGACTCGTCGCGGGCCGCGCGGGCGAAGTCACCCGTCTGCACTCCGTCGCGGTGGCCGTAGTTGACGGTGGCCAGGTAGCCCAGGCGCTGGTTGCCGAAGCGCAGCGTGTCACCCAGGGACGCGCCCAGGCCCAGGTTGGGGGCGGCGCGCGTGGTGCGCTTCTCCCAGACGTTGGTGAAGCTCTCCCACTGGCCTTCCAGTTGCTGCGCGGACTCGCCGCCCGCGCCCAGGCGGTGGTCGCGGGGGAGCGCGTCCGGCAGGGCGCGGTCGGAGGATGCGAAGCCCAGCGTCTCACCGAAGCCGCCCTGCGCCTGGGCGTTGCGCTCGCGGAAGGTGGTGACGGTGTCGCCGCCCAGGGTGAGGCGCGGCTTGAACTCGAACTGGGACGGGTAGGTGTTGGTCTCGATGAGGAGCGTGCCGCCGCCGAAGGTGCCCGGCAGGTCCGGCGTGTAGCTCTTCACCACGTTGAGGTTGGCGAGCAGGCTCGTGGGGAACAGGTCCAGCGGCACGCTGGGCTCATCCGGCTCCGGGCTGGGCAGCAGCGCGCCGTTGAGGAGCGTGGTGGCGTAGCGGCCCCCCAGGCCGCGCAGCAGCACGTAGCGGCCGTCCACCACGGTGGCGCTGACCACGCGCTTCACGGCGTCACCGGCGCTGGAGTCCGGCGTGCGGGCGATCTCCTGCGCGCTGATGGCGTCGGAGACGGCGGCGGCCTTCTTGCGGTCCTGGAGGAGGGCGCCCTCCGCGCGGCGGTCGGAGCGGGCCTCGACGACGACCTCCTGCACCGCGCCCACGTCCGCGCTGAGCGCGACGTCCAGCTTCGTGGCCTTGCCCTTCGTGACGATGACGCCCGTGATGCGGCGGCCCTGGTACACGTCGTAGAACGCGCGCAGGTCGTACTTGCCCGGCGGCAGCGCGAGCTTGTAGTGGCCGTCCAGGTCGGTGAGGGCCTGCTTGTTGGCGCCCGTGACGACCTTCACGGTGGCTTCGATGAGGCCCTCGCCGTTGGCCTCGTCCGTCAGGCGGCCGTAGATGCCGGTGAAGCCCGGGGGTGGCGCGGCGGATCCGGCGACGGCTTCATCGCCCATGGCGGTTTCGTCGGAGGCCGTGGCCCCCGAAGGCGTGGCACCGTCGGCCGGAGTGCCGGACTGCGCGGCGGCCGGAACCGAAGGGTCCGAGGGCTGAGCCGCCTGCGCGGGAGCGGACGGATCCGCGGCCTGCGACGGCGCGGCGCTCCCAGGCTGCGCGGGAAGCGGGTTGGCGGCGCTACCGGGCTGCGTGCCCAGCGACGGCGCGGGGCGTGGTACGGCAGCGCACCGTCCGGCTGCGACGGCGCGGATCCACCTTGCGAGCCCGGCGGAG
>NZ_JBKGHJ010000354.1:0-9280 GCF_046520365.1 Corallococcus sp. 4LFB | reverse complement strand
GAGCACTGGGGCGCCTGTACACGTCCGTGGTCGCAGCTACTGAATCGCGAAGATGGCGCTGGGCGCCTCCGTCAGCGGACGCGGCACCTCCAGCACGGGCCCCTGCGCGCCGGGGACGAGCAGCGACGTGTCCCAGCCCGCCTTGCCGTCGCCCTCCACGCGCTCCACCAGCGCGAAGCGCGCGGGCCCGCCGTCCTGCTTCGGCAGCTCCCGGAGCTCCAGCCCCAGCGCCACCGCCTGCGTGCGCAGCGAGGACACGGCCTCAGCGCGGCCCGACTCCAGCCACGCGTCCAGCCCGTTCCACAGCCCGGTGTACGCGCGCAGGTCGCCGTGCTTCAGCCGCAGCGAGCCGCCCACGTCGCTCTCACGCGCGGTGGCGCGGCCCATCACCATCAGGCCCAGCGGAGACTGGTCCAGGCCCAGCCCCGGCACGTGCTCGTGCGGCGCCTCCGCGGTGAGCGCGGTGGCCGGGCGCGGTTCGATGAGCGACAGCCCGAAGCCCGCGAGGCTGCCGATGAGGAAGCCCGCCAGCGACGTGTGCAGCGTGGGCAGCAGCACGCGGGCAATCACCTGCTTCTGGAGCATCTTCACCGCCAGCAGCGTGGGCACCAGGTAGCCGAAGCCGAACAGGTCCGTGACCTTCAGGCCCGGGATGCGGGCGCCCATGGCCCAGCCCACGGTCCACTTCACGAGGAAGCCCAGGCAGAAGACGAGCACCGTCTTGCGGGGGCCCTCCAGGTTGAGCGTGCGCAGCCCCGGCACCGACAGCACCGCCTTCGCGGCCAGCACCAGCAGCAGCACCTCCGCCATCGTGGCCACGAGCTTCAGGGGCTCCAGCCACGTGAGCGCCAGCAGCGCGGGCACGAGGATGCCGTTGAAGTCCCAGCCGTACTTGAGGTTGAAGCGCGCGGCGAGGAACGCCGTCGTCAGCAGGATGATGTAGGCCTTGGGGCTGGACAGGAAGTCCTGCGCCACGTCCTCGTACATCAGCTCCAGGCTGGAGAAGGACAGGTTGGTGCCGGGCAGCAGCACGAAGCGCAGGATGACGTACGTGAGCGCCACCGGCACGAACACCTGCCACAGCCCGCGGCGCAGCTTCAGCTTCCAGAAGGCGTTCGCGGTGAGCGGCACCAGCACCAGGCCAATGCTGTGCAGGCTGCGGTCGACGATGAAGGACGTGCCCCACCGCTCGTCCATCCAGTGGCCCAGGACGGGCAGGAGCCACGTCTCGCTCACCGCGCGCACCACCACGCTGGCCAGCACCACGACGAAGAAGCGGTCGCGGCCGAAGAACTCGCTCCAGGCCTCCGTGCGTGACAGTCCGCTGGAGAACGCGAGCGCCAGGCCATAGGTGAGCAGCGACTCGGCCACCACGGTGCAGCCCGCCTCCGGGTGGATGACGAACACCGAGGCCAGGTAGCCAGGAACGACGAGGCCCACGAAGACCCACCCCAGCGTCTCCGTGAGGAGCGCCAGGATGAGCACGCCCACGAGCACCGCCACCAGGATGGAGGTGTCGAGCGAGTAAGCCGGAAAGAGTGTCAGGGTCGAAAGGAGCGGCATTGGTGGCCGCTCGAATCTAGGGAGGCTCCCGTCCCCGACCAGGTTGCCCCTCTCGGGGGGGGAGAAGCGTCCGGTGCCCAACCGATGGTCCGGGCCTCCAGTCCCACTGAATGCCCAGCCCCGGACAGTGGAAGGGGCTCCTGAACCGGATCAGCCTGCCTGCTTCACGCGAGGCAAGGCCAGGCTGAACCCCGGGTGCGGATGCATGAGGCGTCACGGCCCCCGGCCGGGCTGGAGCGGCCAGGGGGGCGGAGGCGGCCTTACGGGCAGTCCTGCGCGGCCACCACGGCCTGGCAGCCCAGGCCGGAGCCGGTGAGCGTGCAGGGCACGGTGTCCGCGAGCGCCTGGATGACGGCCTTGGACGACGCGCCGGTGCCGCGCAGCGTGGCGGACTGCTCCAGGTGGACGAAGCGGTCCGAGCCGGCGGCGGCCTCCGTGAAGCAGGCGTCCGCGGCGCCGTTGTCGATGCGGCCCTGCACGTTGCTGGTGCCGCACAGGGTGCGGTGCTTGCCCGAGTCCTCCACCGAGTTGCAGGAGAAGGCCTTCTTCGTGCCCACCAGGTGGGTGTTGAGCGCGTCGCGCAGGCGGTTGGAGAGCGCCTCGGGCCGCAGCGTGCTGGTGCCGTCGCTCACCACGGCGGCCTCGGGGCCGTCGCCCGCGTCCATGCCGTGGATGCTGGCGGCGATGGCGTCCGGGTAGGTGGCGCGCAGCGCGCGGTGCGCGGCGGTGAAGAAGGTGTTGCCGTAGTGCGCGGCGTCGGAGATGCGCAGGCCTTGGTGCCGCCACACGCTGGTGGTGCCCGCTGGCTGACGGGGCTGCCAGGCTGGGGCTACGGTCGGGCACGGTGCTGCCGGTTGATGAGCAGCGCGCGCGCGCCCAGCGTCACCAGCTGCGTGGCCGTCTGGCGCAGCGTGCCCTCGTCGGAGTCCGCGTGCGGCGCCTCCAGCCACAGGTCGCGCGCGGGGAACAGGTTGATGATGAACGTGCCGCCGCCGCGCGACAGCAGCCCCTGCTCGCGCACCACCAGCCAGCCGCCGCCCGTGGCGTTGCGGAAGGTGGACACGCCGTAGCCCATCCCCGCCAGGTCCTGCACCACCTGCGCGGTGGGACCTTCGGTGAGCAGCGTGCGGAAGGCGCCCTCGAACGCGGCCAGCTCCGTGCCGCCCGGCTCCGTGAAGCCGCCGCTGTTGGCCGCGGCGATGGGCGCCGTCTGGAGCCACGTCGTCAGGTCGCCCGTCAGGCTGGCCAGCGAGCTGAGCGGCGCGCACACGCTCGCCGACGGGTCCGGCGTGCTGGCGACCGGCGTCCCGTCCGTGGGCGTCACCGGGTCGGTGGGCGTCGGGGTGGTGGGCACCTGGCCCACGCCGTCGACGGGGGCGGTGGGCGAGGCGGGCGCTGGATGACGCTTCCAGGGGAGGTTGACGGGTTCTCCGCCACGGCATCGCTCGGTCCAGCGACGGCATTGCTGCAAGCGGCTGCGAGGAGCAGGAGGCAGGAAAGGGTCGTGCGCAGGGGGGACAAGGACATGGTCCTGTCCCGAACAGCATGCCCTGCGCATGCATTCGCATCCCGTCAATCCAGGATGACAGCCGGAGCGGCGCTCGCATGCCCGTCCGCCCTATGTCGCCTGCCTGCTCACTCAGGGCAGGGTCCGCAGCAGGCCCTCCGCGCTCGGCGCGCCCCAGCCGGTGGGGATGTCCCAGCCCGGTCCGGCTTCGTACTGCCGGTCGGTGACGCCCACGGTGATGTCGCGGAAGGTCTTCTGCACGTCCGGCAGCGTGTAGAGCTGGGAGTTGAGCCAGCCCACCGGCGGCTTCGCTTCCTCTGAGCGCGCGCCGTTCACCACCGCGATGAGGCCCGCGAAGATGGGCGACGCGAACGACGTGCCGGTGTTGGGCGTGGTGACGCCCAGCCACGTGTACCAGTAGCCGGTGTCCGCGTTGAGCGCGACGTCCACCACCGCGCGCTTGGCGGGCAGCGGGACGATGCCCTTCTGCCACTCCGGGGTGGTGAAGGAGCGGCTGATGCCGGAGCCGGAGTAGTACCAGGCCGTCTCACCCGTCAGCGTCATGCCGTTCATCTTCAGCTGCGTGCCGCCCACGGCGGTGACGTAGGGGCTGGAGCCCGGCGTGTCCACGCCCGCGGAGTCGCCGCTCGCGGCGGCCACGGTGATGCCCAGCGCGGCGGCCATCATCCCGGAGGCGCTGTACTGCTCATGCACCGCGCGCGGCTCGGAGTCCTCGCGGTGCGCGAAGGACGTGGTGATGACGGACACCTCGCCCCGGCCAATGGCCTCGTTGAAGGTGTAGAGCATGGACGAGTTGCGCGCGTCCGGGCCCATGTAGACGATGACGTCCGACTTGGGCGCCATCGCCGCGGCCCACTCCACGTCCAGCGTCCCCTCGCGGTAGCGCGTGACGGGCGGCTCCATGGTCTGGACGACCTTGGGGTCCTCGCGCTCGATGTCCCACATCTTCCAGAAGGTGCGCACGTCCTTCCACCGGAAGCCGGCGCCAATCACCACGCCCAGCTTCGTGCCCTGGCCGTGGTGGCCCTGCGCGTAGAGGGAGTCCACGCCGTACGCGCGCGCCACCTGCTGCGGCGTGAGGCCCCGGTTGACGGGGTCCGGCTTGTCCGTGGACGGCTGGCCGAACTCGCCGGGCATCGTCCCCGTCGCCGCCGGCAGGTCCAGCGCGACGATGGCGTGGATGCGCTGCTGCACGAACGTGGGGGCCTTGATGCCCTCCGTGAGGCCGTAGACGTCGTGCGGATCATTGCCGCCCTGGGGCGACTTGCGCTCCAGGATGCGCAGCGTCACGCCGAACGCCTTGTTGAACTGGCCCACCGTCCCCACGAACTGCACCAGCAGCCGGTTGGTGGCGACGTAGGGCACCTGCATGCCCTCGGACTTCAGCCAGTCCGTGACGACGGTGACGTCCTTCTGCGTCGGGGCGTGCTTCGCCATCCACTCGGCCTGCGTCATGTACTTGCGGAAGCCGGCGCCGCCGGGCTTGTAGATGTCGTGGATGCGCTCTGCGAGCGCGTCCTCGTCGCGGATGGGGAAGGACACGAGCCCGCGGATGAGGTCCGTCTCCGGCGCCTCGCCCTTGTCCGTGTAGACGCCGGGCAGCGGCCCGGGGACGCCGTCCGTCGTCGGGATGGGGGTGGGATCCAACACCTCCTCCTCCGGATCCGGCGGCGGCGGGTCCACCACCTCCGGCACCGGTGGCGGCTTGCCGGGCGGCGGCTGGGAGTTTTCGGAGTCGGGAAGGGTGGGCGTGGACTCCACCGGCGTCGGCCCGGGAGGCCGTGGCTTGCCCACCGACGTCAGACGATCCGAGTCACGGCAACCGCCCAACCACCCTGCCAGCAGCAGAACACCCGTCAGGATGACTCCGCGTTTCATTGCGCCCCCAGCCCGCGGTGACCCGCCTCGGGTCTCCCGCACCCCAGCCGTCCTCCCCCTGTGGAGGACGTCGCCCATTGTGCGCCAGCAAGGTGTGCGCGATTGCCCTGAGAGGCAACTGTCATGGACAGGTAAATCGCGGCTACACTGTTGGCACTTCTTTACCCATCCCATGCGGCTGCCGACAGCACTCCTGCTCCTCTTCTTCCTGTTGCCGAGCGCTGCGCTGGCGCAGGGGGACACGCGCATCACCTTCCTGGGTCGTCAGTTGGAAAAGGGAAGGGATCCGCGTGCTCGCTCACAAGCCGCGCTCGTGTTGGGGGCCACCGAGGACCCGGAGGCGGTGCCGCCCTTGTGCGGCGCCCTCAAGGACCCCAGCGAGCTGGTGCGCGCCGCGGTGGCCAAGGGCCTGGGCGCCCTCCTGGAGCCGGGCGGGCTCGACTGCCTCCAGGCGGTGAAGGGGGAGGCGGACGCCACGGTGCAGGCGGCCGTGGCGGAGTCCATCAAGGCCATCAAGGCGTACCAGGCGCGCCGGCCGCGCTTCTACCTGTCGCTGGACGCGCTGAAGGACAAGACGGGCCGCGTGCCCGCGGACCTGGTGAAGGTGACGGAGGCGCGCCTCCGCTCCAAGCTGGTGCGCCGGGGCGCGCTGATGGCGCCGCAGAAGGAGTCGAAGGCGGCGGCGAAGGGCGCGCTGAAGAAGCTGGGCGTGCACGGCTACCGCATCACGGCGGAGATCCAGGCCACGGACAGCGGAGGGCTGCGGCTGGCCATCCTGTGCATGACGTACCCGGAGCAGTCCCTGATGGGGCAGGTGGAAGTGAACGCCGCGGGGGCTCCGCCCGCGGACCTGTTGAAGGCCCTCATCCCCCGAGCCATCGAGGAAGCCGCCGCGACCTTCGACTGGAGCAGCGAGACATGACGACGACCACGGCCCCGGCCCCGACGACGAAGCGCCGCTGGCGCAACTTCCTGCTCGACGCGCCCTTCCAGCTGAAGCTCACCGCGTACATCGTCGGCGTGTCGCTGGTGCTGGCGGCGCTCCTGGGCATCTTCCTGGTGCGCGCGGCGAACTCGCTGATGCACGAGACGGCGACGGCGGTGGACGCCCGCTCGCGCGCGGCGGAGGTGAGCCGCGAGTTGTCCGGAGCCACGCTCTCCAACGAGCTGATGGCCCACATGAACGACCCGGCGTTCGAGAAGAAGTTCCAGGAGCAGGCGCAGGCCATCGACGCCAGCTACGAGGCGGAGCGCACGGCCATCGTCGCGCAGCGCGCGGAGCTGGAGCGCCACCAGCACCTGACGTGGTGGGTGCTGGGCGGCTGCCTGGTGCTGTTCATCGCGGTCGTGGCGCTGGCGACCATCGTGGTGACGCACCGGATGGCGGGCCCGCTCTTCCGCATCAAGCGCATGATGCGCGAGGTGGCCGAAGGCCGCCTGCGTCCGCCGCAGCACGGCCTGCGCGAGGGCGACGAGTTGCAGGACGTCTTCGAGGCCGCGCGGGACATGACGCAGCGGCTGCGCACGCAGCAGGAGGAGGACGCGCGCGTGGTGGCGGAGGCCCTGGCCCAGGCGCGCACGAGCGGCGCCACGGGCCCCTGGGTGGACGAGCTGAGCGCCCTGGAAGCGCGCTACCGCGAGCGGCTGGCTCGGTAGCCCGGTAGGGCAGGCCGGGGGCTCACACCCGCGCGGTGTCGGCGGTGAGCCCCATCTGCAGCAGCTCCGAGTGCAGCAGCAGCCGCGCCTGCGCCCACGGCAGCGCGACGACGCGGTAGCCCGCGAGCGCCTGGAGCAACATGGGCCGGTAGCTGGCGTGCCCGGGGTCGGCGACCACGACGATGCCCCGGTCCGTGGTGGAGCGGATGAGCCGCCCGACGCCCTGGCGCAACAGCAGCAACGCGCGCGGCAGCCGGTACTGGAGGAAGCCCAGGTACTCGTTGCCCGCCTTCGCCAGCGGCTCCTCGCGCGCGGCCACCAGCGGCCGTGACGCCGGCTCCAGCGGCAGCTTGTCGATGAAGACACACCCCACGCCGCGCCCGGGGATGTCCACGCCCTGCCAGAAGCTCTTGGTGCCCAGCAGCACCGTGCCCGTGTCGCGCTCCTGCCGCGCCGCCAGCGAACGGCCGTGCCCGCGCGACTGGCGCAGCACTTCAATCCCGTGCGGCTCCAGCCGCGCCTGCACCTCGCGCGACACGCGCTCCAGCCGCCGCGTGGAGGCGAACAGGCCCAGCACCCGGCCGCCCATCACCTGCGCCAGCCCGGAGATGCGCCCGGAGGCCCAGTCGATGAACGGCTCCTCGTGGAGGTACGCGAGCGGCGCGCACGCCAGGGCCAGGAGGATGGGCAGGAGGAGGGGCATGGGCGGAGGCGCCCACGTTAGGAGTGGCCCGCCGACGCAGGCACACAACCGTCAGCCCCACGCGCGGAGCGTCACCCCCAGGTCACTCGTGGCGCGGGCGCCGTGCGCTGGTGGACAGCACGGCCCCTCCGAGGGCCCCGTGCTACAGCGTGTCCAGCAGCTCCCGGCACTCGCGCCGCCAGTGGAGCGCGGTGGCGGGCACGGGGTGCACGCGCACGGAGCCGTCCGCGGGCTCTCGCGACAGCAGGCGCACCTCCTCCGGGCGCACGTGCTCCAGCAGGTCCGGCGAGTGCGTGGCCAGCACCACCTGCACCGGCTGGCCTCCCGTGGACTCACCTCGCGTCATGGCGCGCAAGAGCTCCAGCACCTCGCGCACCAGGCCCGGGTGCAGGGCGCGCTCCGGCTCGTCCAGCGTGAGCAGCTCCGGCAGCGGCCGCTGGTAGGGCAGCACCAGGAACGCGAGCAGCCACAGCACCCCGTCCGAGACGTGCTCGGGGCCGAACCACACGTCCGGGCTCCAGCGGTCGCGGAAGCGCAGCCGGAAGGAGCGGTCCTCCAGGTCGCGCGACACGTCCACGTCCGACAACGACGGCACGCGCTTCGCCAGCTCCCGCGAGATGACGTCCCGCGTGGACATGGGCAGCGCCGCGAAGACGCTCGCCAGGTTGCCGCCCTTGCGCTCCAGCCACGTCGCCTTCGCGGAGGAGCCGCCCTCGCGCAGCGCCTCCATGCTCAGCGACAGCTGCTGCGTGGAGTGGCCCTGGCCGGGCAGCGTGTCCATCACGCTGAACGGATACTCCACGCGCGTGCGGTCGCCGTGCGCGTACGTCCACTCGATGCGCAGCGGCCGCGATTCGTCCCGCCGCCAGAAGTCCGAAGGCTCGTACGCGAGCTGATGCTGGAGCCCCTCCAGCAGGGAGGTCTTCCCCGACGCCGAGGGCCCCACCAGGAGGGTCATCGGCTCCAGGGCGAGCCGCACGTGAAGCAGGCACCGGAAGTGCTCGAAGCGGACAGAGGCAATCACGCCCGGAAGCCTAGCGGCCTCCCCCCAGGGGTCGTCCATGGCTCCAGTCGGACCCACGCTCCGCGTGAGGGTCCTTCACGCCCTCCAGGAGACCAGCCCCACCGCCAGCAACACGCCGCCCACCGCCAGGGCGCTGGCCAGGCGCGGCCGGGCGGGGGCCGCCTCCGGCACGTCCTCGCCTCGGCGCAGCGCCTTCTGGAGCACCTGCGCCAGGTGCAGCGGCTTGCGCCCCGTGGCCTGGAGGATCTGCTCCCGGCAGCTGAACCCGTCCGCGATGAGCAGCGTGTCGCCGGAGGCCTCCCGCACCTTCGGGAGGATGACCCTTTCGCCGCAGGCCTGCGACACGCCGTACTTGTCGCGCTCGTAGCCGAACGCGCCCGCCATGCCGCAGCAGCCCGAGTCCGGCTTCTCCCAGTCCAACCCCGTGCGGTCCAGCCACTGCTTCTCATCGTGGAACTTCATCACCGCCTCATGGTGGCAGTGCCCCTGCACCAGCGCCTTCCCCTCCAGCTTCGGGAGCTCGAAGTCCGCGGCCCGCTTCCGCAACAGCTCGCTCAACACATACGTCTGCGCCGCCAGCCGCTTCGCGTCCTCGTCATGCGGGAAGAGGCTCAGCAGCTCGTCGCGGAAGACCGCCGCGCAGCTGGGCTCCAGCAGCACGAAGGGGGTGCCCGCGCGGATCTCCTCGCGGAAGCGCGTCAGCGTGTGCCGCAGCAGCGCCTTCGCCGTGTCCAGCATCCCGTAGTCGTAGAGCGGCCGGCCGCAGCAGACGAAGCCCCGCGGCACGCGCACCTCGAAGCCCGCCGCCTCCAGCACCTCCAGCGCCGCGGAGGCCGTGTCCGCCTGGAAGAAGTTGTTGAAGGTGTCCGGGAAGAGCACCACCGGGCCCCGCGTCCCCGGCCGCGCGCGCCGGCCGCGCACGCGCCGC
>NZ_JBKGHJ010000353.1:0-9369 GCF_046520365.1 Corallococcus sp. 4LFB | reverse complement strand
GCCGTGCTCCGGGTGTGAGGGCTTTGGCGGACGGCCCTGCTCGCCATGCGGCGGCCTTGGCGGACGGCCGTACTCGATGGCCGGAAGCGGCCTTGCCCTGGGAGGCGCGCTTTCGCCTTCCTCGGGAGACGGCGTCCGGGGCGCGGGCCGGCCGTACCCGACGGGCGGGGGCGGCTTCGGCGGCCTGGGCGCTTCCGCCGGCGGCTGTGCCTTCGCGGCCTGGGCCCTCAGCGTGTCCACCTCCCGGCGCAGCCGGAGGACCTCCGCGGAGAGCTGGGCGTAGGAGTCTCGCACCAGCCCGTTGAACACGCGCTGGCGGCCCAGGGTCTCGTTGATCAACACCTGGCACGTCTTGCGGAAGGCCCACTTGGCCACCAGCACCGCCTGGCCCATGCCGGCGCGGTGCGTGTGCAGCGGCAGGGCCCGCGTGGTGTCCGCGTTCTCCTCCAGCGCGTGCATGTTGAACGTCAGCGGATCCACGCGCGGCTCCACGCCGTCCTCCGGCACCTCCGCCGGCTCCGACGTGGGCAGCCCGCGCACGCGCAGCCGCTCCTCGATGCGGGCCACCAGGGCCCCCGTGGGAATGTCCCGTCCGAGCAGCTTCATCGGTGTGTCTCCTCCACGATGCGCGCCATCTCTTCCCGGTACGCCGTGACCACCTGGGGCCACGTGTGCCGCTGCGCGTAGATGCGGGCCCGCTGGCCCATCACGTCCCGGGCCTCACCCACCTCGCGCAGCCCTTCAATGAACGACGCCAGCCCCCGGTACACCCGGCCCGCGCCACTGCGCTCCACCTGTCCCACCAGCACGTCCGAGTGCCCGTTCACCAGCACCGGCGTCCCCTGCGCGAACGCCTCCAGCGTCAGGAGCGACAGGCTCTCGAACTTCGACGGCACCACCACCGCCAGCGCTCCTGCCAGCGCGTCGTGCTTGTCCTGTTCGGAGATGCGCCCCACGTGCCGCACGCCCTCGCCGCTCACGTCCATGTTCGCTTCGCCCGCGAGCACCAGCTCCGGCGCGTCCTGGTACTTCGCCCGCAGCTTGCGGTGGAACGTCAGCAGGTCCGGCACGCCCTTGCCCGGCTCCAGGCGGCCCACGTAGAGCAGGTAGCGGCCGTGCACGCCGTACTTCGCCCGGAAGCGGTCGGGCACCGCCGGCAGCGCCTCCACGCCCACGCCCACCACGCGCGCCCGCGCATGGTCCGGGTGGAAGCGCCCGAGCATGTCGACCTCCTCCGGCGTGTTGCACATCAACACCCGGGGCCGGTTGAACACGTCCGCGTAGACGCCGAAGCGGATGGGCGGCTCGTCGTGCGCGGTGGGCACCAGCATCGCGCGGTCCGCCACCAGCGGCAGGCCCCACGCCGTGGGCGCGTAGAGGTACGTGAAGAACAGGTAGCCGTCGTACGCGTCCTGCGTGGTGGCCAGGTGGTCAATCAGTCCGGGGCTCAGCGGGCCCTGCTCGGCCACCCACTGCTCCTCGCGCAGCCGCTCGTTGCCGTGGCCGAACACCTGCCGCGACAGGCCGTTGAACGCGTGGATGTTGCGCGTGCGCGTCACCGGGAAGCGCAGCACCTTCGCGCGGCCCACCCGCTCCTCGCCGGGCGGGAAGGCGTTCTCCCACGTCAGGTGGTTCTTCGCGCAGGTCGTCACCACCGTGACGTCCCAGTGCGGCGCCAGCTGCTCCGCCACCTGCGCGGCGTGGCTCTCCGCGCCGCCCGTCACCTCGCCGTAGCGCTGCACCACCAGCGCCACGCGCGGCCGCTTCGCCGGGGCCCTGCGAGGACGGGGCGGCGGCGCCACCACGCCCTCCAGCGCGCGCGTCAGCGACACCTGCGCGCGGTGGGGGAGAAGTGCTGGAGCCTTCGCGCCTGGCCTTCGAGCACCGCCTTGCGCAGGTCGCGGTCCTCGCTCAGGTCCACCGCCAGCTCCGCGAGGAACGCGTAGCGCTTCTGGTCGAACGCGATGCCCGCCCCGCCCAGCGTCTCCGGCACCGCCGCCGCGGCGTACGCGAGCACGGGCACTTCGGAGGCCATGGCCTCGATGATGGGCACGCTGAAGCCCTCGTGCTCGCTCATGGAGACGAACACGGACGCGGAGCGGTACACCGCCACCAGCTCCGGATGCGACAGGCGCCCCAGGAAGTGCACCCCGCTCAGGTCCTTCAGCTCGCGCTGGAGCAGCTTGAAGTAGCGGCTGCCCGGCTCGTAGCCGCCGACAATCAGCAGGCGCGCCTGGGGACGGATGCGCAGCAGTTCGCGGTGCAGCGCGAGCAGGTCCTCGAAGCGCTTGTGCGGCATCACCCGGCTCACCGACACCAGGGTAGGGCCGGGCCCGGACAGCTCCGCGAGCTTCTTCCCATCCGCCACGGACGCGGCGAAGCGCTCCTTCTCGATGAAGAGCTGCACGGTGTGCACGTTGCGGTGGCCCGCGACGCGCAGCTCCGCGCCGTTGAAGTCCGAGTCCCCGATGGACACGTCCAGGAAGGGCGCCATCGCGGCGATCTGCGCGCGGCCCGCCACCAGCGCGTGCTCCAGCGGCGTGTCCCGGTAGAAGCGCGCGGGGCTGATGTTGTGGAACACCACGCCCCGCTTGCAGTCCAGGTGCATCAGCCGGCCGCTCAAGGGCGACGCGATGCCGTGGTGGTACAGCACCAGGTCCTCTGGCTTCGGCTTCAGCGTGAAGACGTGGCGGGCCAGGCCCTGCAGCCCTCCGGCGACCTCCTCCGCGTAGATGTCCCCCGCGTGCCCCATGCGGCGCAGCAGGAGTTGCAGGTGCAGCGCGGCCTGACCGGAGGCGTCGCCGGGGCCGAAGCTTGGGATCAACTGATGGACCGCCATGGGGGGCCGTATGTAGCACACGGCATGGTATGAGGCGGCCCGTGTCGACCCCCGGACCCATCGCCTTCGACGCCACCCTGTGGGACGAGCCCACCACCGGCATCGGCCTCTACACCCGCTGCCTCGCGGAAGCGCTCCAGGCCCAGGGCGTCCACCTGGACCGGATGGGCGCGCGCAGGTCCGGTGAGCACCCGCGAGGCGTCCAGAAGCGGACGCCGTGGACGCTGGCCACGCTGCCCCGGCTGCTCAAGGCCTCGCCGCCGCCCGTCTACCACGCGCTCAGCAACTTCAACCTGCCCCTGCGGCGCACGCCGGGCACGGCCTACGTGCTCACCGTGCACGACCTGGTGCCGTTGGATTTGCCGCACACGGTGTCCACGCCGTTCCGGTGGCAGTTCCGGCTGTGGCTCGCGCGCAGCCTGATGCTCGCGGACCGGCTGGTGTGCATCAGCGAACGCACGCGCCAGGACCTGGTGCGCCGCTTCCCCCAGGTGGAGCCGCGCACGGTCGTCGTGCCCAATGGCGTGGACCACGTGAACGCGCCCACGCTGGACGCGGCCGACGAGGACTTCCTCACCGCGCTCAACCTGCCGAAGGACTACGTGCTGTACGCGGGCTCGCTCGACGTGCGCAAGAACGTGGACCTGGTGCTGGACGCGCAGGAGCGGCTGCACGCGCGCGGCCGGCCCTTCTCGCTCGTGCTCGCGGGCAGAGTTGGTTCGGCTCCGGGACGGTGGAGACGCGCATCGCGCGGCTGCGCTCGGAGGGGCTGGACGTGCGGGCGCTGGGCTACCAGACCCCGGCCATCTTCTACGCGCTGATGCGCCGCGCGGCGCTGTTCGTCTTCCCCTCGCGCTACGAGGGCTTCGGCCTGCCGCCCCTGGAGGCCATGCGCCTGGGCACGCCCACGGTGGTGTCCACGGCGGGCTCGCTGCCGGAGGTGTGCGGGAGCGCCGCGCCCGCGGTGGATCCGGACGACGCGGAAGGGCTGGCGGCGGTCATCGACCGGCTGTTGCGCTCGCCGGAGGAGCGCCGCGCGCTGTCGGAGGCGGGCCAGCGTCAGGCCGCGAAGTTCACCTGGGCCCGCACCGCGGAAGGGACGCGGGCCGCTTACGATGCGGCGCTGCGCCACCGGTAGGCTTTCCGGTGGAAGGGGCGCGTCACGCCAACCGGCCCGCCAAGGGCCCCCTGGAGGAACATGCGACTGCTCGTGTGGAGTGGAATCGTCTGCGGAATGCTGCTCGGGTGCGCGGGGTCGAACGCGGCGCGCAAGGACGAGGCCCAGCAGCCCGCCCCCACCGCGGAGCAGGAGGCGCCGCCCACCCCCGTGACGCCCCCGGAGAAGCAGGCGCAATCGCCCGCGGCGGAGGCGGAGAGCCAGGAGCCGGCCGAAGTCCTGCCGCTGGAGGTCACGGAGACGCCCGCGCCGCGCGACCCGCTCGCCATTGAATCGCTGAGCGTGAAGGGCGACGTGCTGACGCTCCACGTCCGCCACGGCGGCGGCTGCAAGGAGCACCGCTACGGCCTGGCGTGGGACGGGCGCTTCACGAAGACGGCGGCGGGCGAGCCGCGCGCGGAGTTGACCGTGCTGCACGACGCGAACAACGACCGGTGCAAGGCGCTGGTCTACAAGGACCTGGCGTTCGATTTGTCCACGCTCCAGCAGGAGTGGAGCGAGAAGGGCAACGGCGACCACGCCACGCTCCACCTGGACTTCAACGGCGTGCCGGAGCAGTCCGCCCGCTTCAAGTTCTGAGCGTCCCAGCGCCCTGCGCGAGCAGGTCCTCGCGCAGGCGCGTCAGCACCTTGCCCAGCAGGTTCAGCCCCCGCCACGTGGCCGGGTCCTGGATGCGCGGGTCCTCCGCGTTCAGCCCCACGCCCCAGATGCGGTCCAGGGGGCTGGCCTCCACCAGCACCGTGCCCCGGGTGGCGAGCAGCGCCTCCAGGAGGTGCCGGTGCTGCGTGAACTTCGCGTGGTTGCCCTCGTAGACGATGCGCTCGCGCTCGCGCTCCCAGAGGGCCGGGTCGAACGGGCTCACCTTGCGGCCCAGCGCCTTGTGCTGCCTGGGCGCGGCGGCGCGCAGCACCTGCTCCAGCACGCGCGTGTCGCCGAACAGGCGCGCCTTGCCCGCCATCATGTACTGCTCCGCGCAGGTGTAGCGCACGCCACCCACCTCGAACACGGACGGGTGCCACTGCGAGAAGAAGGAGTCCTCCTTCCAGAAGAACGTGAACCGCGGCGACGAGGACGTGGGCATCGCAGGCCTCCAAAAGTCTTGGTGTATTTATGACACGAACGTGCGGCGATGGAGGAACCTGACGCAGGCCTCTACAATGGCCGCCCGCTCCCCATGCGACTTCAAGACGCCCAGAAGCTGTTGGACCGTTGTTTTTCCGGCACGCGGGAGGGCGCGCCCCGCCTGCACGAGCCTTCCGACCCGCGCTTCGCGGAGCGGGGTGGGGCGGTGTGGCTGGAGTACCGCTGGTACGTGCGCGAGCGCGGCCTGGCGGAGGTCTTCCTCAAGTGGGACCGCGTGCCGCCCGGCAATGAGAAGACGGTGGAGGCCACGGTGCTGCGCACGCACCTCTTGGGGCAGTCCCCCATGCTGTCCCAGCGCGCGCTGCGCACGGTGGAGGGCGGCACGCCCGCGCCGGAGCGGGTGCTGGCCGTGCTGAAGAACGACGGCATCCGCCGCGAGTGCGTGGCGAAGGGGCGCACCACCGTGACGGTGGAGCACTGGGAGAGCCGGAAGCCCGCGGCCCTCCTGGACGAGGCGCGCTTCGAGGAACTGGCCGCGCCCCTGGAGGCGGAGGACTCCACGCCGGAGGCCCGTCACGAGGCCGTGCAGCGGCTGGCGGACGCGGAGCGCAGCCCGCGCGTGACGGACGTGCTCCTGCGGCTGGTCGCGCGCAAGCCGTCGCTGATGGCCCTGCGCATCCTGTCGGAGTGGGGGGAGGTGAAGGCCCGCGAGTACTGCCAGCGGGACCTGGCCGCCGTGAAGCCGGGCAACGCGGCGGACCTGTGGGCCCTCACCGCGTTGGACCGCGCCTGGAGGCGTGGCAGTCGCTGGCGCGCCCCGCGTGAGGGGGCGCACCGGCGGTTGCGTCAGTGCTGCGAGCCCACCCGGGGGCCCAGCACGTCGCGCAGCGCGTCCGCGACGGTGAGCTTCGGGGCCCAGCCCAGCGCGCGCAGCTTCGTCGTGTCCGCCACGAGGCTGGGGATGTCGGAGGGGCGCAGCCGCGCGGGGTCCAGCTCGATGCGCGCCTGCACGCCGGAGAGCTGGAGCATCTCCTCCAGCACGCCGCGGATGGTGCGGCCCTCGCCGCTGCCCACGTTGTAGGCCTGCCCCGGCGCGCCCTTGAGGAGCAGCAGCCGGTACGCGTCCACCACGTCCTTCACGTGGGAGAAGTCCCGGATGGCGTCCAGGTTGCCCGTGCGCAGGACGGGGTCCACCGTGCCCAGCGCGATGGCGCGGATCTGCGCCGCGAACGACGGCACCACGAAGGTGGGGTCCTGCCCCGCGCCCAGGTGGTTGAAGGGCCGGGCGAGGATGACCTCCATGCCGTAGCTGCGGAAGAACTGCTCGCCGGCCAGCTCCCCCGCGGACTTCGACGCGGCGTAGGGGCTGAGCGGCACGTGCGGGTGGCCCTCCGCCGCGAGGGTGCCCTCCGCGACGGGGCCGTACACCTCACCGGAGCCCACCAGCAGCACGCGCGCCCTGGGGGCGCTCTCGCGCAGCGCGGTGAGCAGGTGCACCACGCCCATGGTGTTCACCGCGAAGACGCGCGCGGGGTTCTGGTGGCTCTTGGCCACCGAGCTGAAGCCGGCCAGGTGCAGCACCGCTTCCGGCTTCACCTCGGAGACCGCCGCCCTGACCTTCGCCTCGTCGGCGATGTCGAAGTGCAGGGCGGTGCTGCTGATGCCCTCGCCTCGGGGCCCATGCACCTCCACCACTTCGTCGCCGGCCGCCCGAAGGGCTGCGCAGGCATGCCGGCCGACGAATCCATCCGCTCCCGTGACGAGGACGCGCATCTTACCGCTGCCCTGCCTTGACCCGCTCCAGGTCGGCGTCGACCATCATCTCCACGAGCTGCTTGAAGCGCACCGTGGGCTCCCAGCCGAGCTTCTCCTTGGCCTTGTCGTACTTGCCGATGAGCAGGTCCACCTCCGCGGGGCGCACGAACGCGGGGTCGATCTTCACGTGCTTCTGGTAGTCCAGGCCCACGCGCGCGAAGGCGATCTCCACCAGCTCCCGCACGGTGTGCGTCTCGTTGGTGGCGACGACGAAGTCCTCCGGCGTGTCCTGCTGGAGCATGCGCCACATGGCGTCTACGTAGTCGCCCGCGAAGCCCCAGTCGCGCTTGGCGTCCAGGTTGCCCATGGGCAGCGTGTCCTGGAGGCCCATCTTGATGCGCGCCACGTTGTACGTGACCTTGCGCGTGACGAACTCCAGGCCGCGGCGGGGCGACTCGTGGTTGAAGAGGATGCCGCTCACCGCGAAGAGCTTGAAGGACTCGCGGTAGTTCACGGTGATGTGGTGGCCGTACGCCTTCGCCACGCCGTACGGGCTGCGCGGGTAGAAGGGCGTGTCCTCCGACTGTGGCACCTCCAGCACCTTGCCGAACATCTCGCTGGAGGACGCCTGGTAGAAGCGCACCTGCGGCCGGGTGTGGCGGATGGCCTCCAGCATCTTCGTCACGCCCAGCGCGGTGAACTCACCGGTGAGCACCGGCTGGTTCCAGCTGGTGGGCACGAAGGACTGCGCCGCCAGGTTGTAGACCTCGTCCGGCTGGGTGAGGTTCAGCAGGGCCGCCAGCGAGAACTGATCCAGCAGGTCGCCCTGGTGCAGCTGCACCTTCCCCTGGAGGTGAGCGATGCGCTCGAACTTCTCCTCGGAGGAGCGGCGCACCATGCCGTGCACCTCGTAGCCCTTCTTGAGCAGCAGCTCCGCAAGGTAGCTGCCGTCCTGCCCCGTGATGCCCGTAATGAGTGCGCGCTTGGCCATGGCCCTTGTCTGTTCGCTGGAAGACGCTGGTCGTTGTACCCGAGGCTTTCGCCGTCTGCCAACAGTCCCAGGGTTTCAGGGAACTTGAATGGGGACGGGCCCGTGCCTAGGTAGGGAGCGACCTGCCCAGGAGCCGCCCATGCGCAACCTCTCCCTCCCAGCGTTGACGGCCGTGCTCGTGAGCACGGCGGCGGGGGCTCAGACGGCGCCCGTGCAAGTGCCCTACACCGTGCAGACCCAGCCCGGAGCCCGCTCCGGAGGCGGCACGGTGAACGACGTGGCCCTGTGGGTGGACCCCGCCAACCCGGCCGCCAGCCGACTCATCACGGCGGACCAGAACAACGGCCTGTTCACCTACGCCCTGGACGGCGGAGAGGTGCAGGCCGTCACCGAGGGCACGTCCGCCAGCGTGGACGTGCTGGGCGGCTTCCCGCTCGCGGGCGGCAGGTCCGCGGCGCTGGTGCTCAGCGCCAACCCCACGCTGACGGGGCTGGTGCCCTACGTGATGGATTCCGCGGCGGATGGCGGCGGGCTCACCCGCCTGTCGCCCACGGCGGCCCCGCTGGACGTGGGCGTCAGCTACGGGACGGTCCGGCTGGTCCGCGGGGCGGATGGGACCCTCCAGGCCTTCGGGGGCCTGGCGGCGGGCGGCATCCGGCAGTTCGCGCTGACGCCCACCGACGGCGGCGTCTCGGCGACCCCCCTGCGGGACATCCCGGCCGGCACCGCGCTGGGGATGGTGGTGGACCCGGCCTACCGCGCCCTCTACGTGTCGCAGCAGGGGCAGGGGCTCTACCGCTACGGCGCGGACGCGGACGCCGGGACGGCGGGCACGCAGGTGGTGGGCCTGGGGGACGGCGGCCTGACGTCCGTGGGGCGCATCGCGCTGTACGAGGCCTCCGGCGTGGACGGCTACCTCGTGGTGTCCGACCCGAACGCGAACGCCTTCGTCGTCTTCGACCGGCGGACGCTGGGCCGGGTGGGGGCGTTCCAGCTGGTGCAGGACGGCGGCACTGACGCGGTGGAGCTGTCGCGCGGGCTGGTGGCGTTCTCCGGCGCGCTGGGCACGGCCTTCCCGGAAGGGCTCTTCGTCGCGCACGACGGCATGAGCAGCAGCACGCTGGGTGACAACCTGAAGCTCACCTCCTGGGGCAACGTGGCCCGGGCGTTCTCGCCGCCGTTGATCATCGCGCAGCAGCAGGCGGACGCCGGGACGGGAGGCGACGGCGGCACCGGCACGGATGGCGGTGGCGGCGTCATCATCAATCCGGGAGATGGCAATCCGATTGGCGGTGGGGGCGGCGGCGATGACGACAGCGGCTGCGGCTGCACCAGCACGTCGGTGCCGGCCGTCGCGACGCTGGGCCTGCTGGCGATGGCGTTGCTGGGCCGCCGGCGCCGGAGCTGAGACGGGGAGCGAAGCGGGTTGAAAGCGACAGGGGGGCGGGATGAAGTGCGCGCCCCATGCGCTCCTTCCGCTCCACCGCCCTGGCGCTCGCGGTGCTCGCCTCCGCCTGCAAGGGC
>NZ_JBKGHJ010000352.1:0-9412 GCF_046520365.1 Corallococcus sp. 4LFB | reverse complement strand
CGGCGCCGGACCCCCGGGACACGACGCTCGGCACCGTGGGGCGGTAGGCGCCGCCCCGGCGGGCGTCAGCGCGGGGGTGGCGGTGTGGCGGCCTGGGCCAGCACCTGCGCGGCGATGCGGCCGATGCGCGCGTGGAACGACGGGGCGTCGTGGAAGGTGAGGCGCACGTCGCCCACCTTCAGCTCGTCGCCCGTGCTCAGGCGGCGGGGACGCTCGGCCTCCAGCGGCTCGCCGTTCACCGTCACCGGCCGGGACTGCGCCAGCCGCTCCACCGTCCAGCCGCCTTCCGGCGTGGGGTGCAGGGCGAACTGCTCGCGCGACACCGTGGCGTCGTTGACCACGAAGGTGTTGTGCGACGCGCGCCCCAGCTTCAGGGGCCCCGGTCCGCCACCCCCATCAGCTCGAAGCACAGCGCGTCGCCCGCGGGCAGGCAGTCGCGCAGGTCCATCATGGGCAGCCGCGTGGCCGCCACGTTCTGCTCCTCGGGGACGTTCCACGCGCCCGCCTCCCACACCAGCCACGCGTGCGGGTACTTGGCGTTGAACTTCTCCTGGAGTGCCATGTGCTGCCGGATGAGCAGCGAGAGCAACAGGGCTCGCATATCTCCCGTCATAACCCCATCCGCCGCCTCCGCGTCGCCCTGACGGCCTCCCAGGTGTCCACGAGTGGGCGAAAGGGCCCAAGCCACTGACTACAACCGGGCGGCCACCGCCCTCGCCATCCGCTCCGGCGCGCCCGCGTCCATGGGCAGGAAGAGGCACGGCTCCGTCACCTCCACCTCCTGCAGCCGGGTGCGCCCCTCGTTGTCCGTGGCCACGTCCACGCGCGCGTACAGCAGCCGCGCGCCCCCGGACGCCTCCATCACGTCGTGCGCCACCTGCTGCTCCGCCGCGTCACCCGGCGTGAAGCCGTGCGGCTCCGCGAAGCCCCGGGGCGCGGTGGTCAGCGTGGGCGGGCGGCGCACCGCGTGGCTGAAGACGCCGTTGAAGAAGATGTACGAGCGCTCGCCCTCCGTCTCGAAGGCGCGCAGGTAGGGCTGCACCATCACGTCCCCCTCCTTCGCCAGCTCCGCCACCTTCGCGCTCGCGTCGTCCCACTGCTCGCGCCGGACGATGAAGACCTTGAGCCCGCCCGCGGCCACCGCCGGCTTGAGCACCACCGCGTCCCAGCCGCGCTCGCGCGCCGTCGCCGCCACGTCCAGGCTTCCGCCGGGCGGCACCCAGACCGTGGGCGTCAGGGGCAGCCCGCGCGCCTCCAGCGTCTTCAAGTAGCCCTTGTGCGTGTTCCACCGGAGCACGTCCGCCGGGTTGAACAGCCGCGTGACGCTCCCCACGTGGTCCGCCCAGGCGAGGAACTCCTCGCGGCGCAGGTGGCTGTCCCAGGCGTTGCGCACGACCACCGCGCGGACGCCGCTCCAGTCCACGGAAGGGTCGTCCCAGACGACTGGCCGTGCGTCCAGGCCCAGCGCGTTCAGCGCGGGCACCAGCGGCGCGTCCAGCGGGTAGAGCTGCGGCATTCCGGCGTAGGTGATGACGGCGATGTCCAAGGCGGAGGGCTCCAGGAGGAGGGAAACGCGCCGCGTTCTACCGCGCTCCCGCGTCCCGCGCAGCATGGGCGCCGCGTCAGGCCGAGCGCGCCACGGGCGGCTTCTCCACGGCCAGCGTCTCCACGGTCTCCAGCGTCAGCTGCTCCGCCAGCGTCTTCGTCTCGCGCGCCACCCGCGCCAGCTCCGCCTGGCCGTGGGGGTAGGGGGCCGCGGGGCCGTCCAGCGCCAGCAGCTGCTGCCGCAGCGTCGCGCCGTCGGGCGTGCGCCTCGCCGGGTCCTTCTGGAGCAGCTGCATGACGATGAGGTCCAGCGCCAGCGGCACCGCGGGGTTGAGCTGCGAGGGCGGGACGACCTCCTGGTCCACCGCCGCGCGCAGCAGCACCTCCTCCGAGTGGCCGCTGAGCGCGCGCTGTCCGGTGAGGGCCTCGTGCAGCGTGAGCCCCAGGGCGAAGAGGTCCGCCCTGCCGTCGATGTCCTTGCCCATGGCCTGCTCCGGCGCCATGTAGCCCAGCTTGCCGCGCACGCTGCCGGCCACGGTGAGGTTCGCGCGGATGGCGTCGCGCGCGATGCCGAAGTCCGACAGCTTCACCTCGCCGATGCGCGACACCAGGATGTTGGGCGGGTTCAGGTCGCGGTGGACCAGCCGCAGCGGGGTGCCGTCCGCGCTGGTGCGGCGGTGCAGGTAGTCCAGCGCGGACGCCAGCTCCGCGGCCAGGAACGTCGCGGCGGACACGGGCAGCGGCCGGCGGCTTCGCGGCTTGAGCAGCGCGCTCAGGGGCAGCCCGTCCACGTACTCCATGGCCAGGAAGTAGGTGCCGCCGTGGCGGCCCAGGTCGAACACCTGGACGATGTTGGGGTGGTAGAGCGACGAGCACAGCTCCGCCTCGCGCCGGAACATCGTCACGAAGGCCGCGTCGTCCGCGTACGACGGCAGGATGCGCTTCAAGGCCACCTGCTTCTCGAAGCCGCCCTCCGGGGAGTACGTGGCCCGGTACACCTCCGCCATGCCGCCGGCGCCCAGCCGCTCGTGCAGCACGTACTTGCCCATGACCTCCTGCTCGCGCAGCGCCGCGAGCGCGCTCCTCGTGCGCTCCAGGAAGTGCCGCGCCAGCGTCGCCGTCAGCGCCCCCGTGGCCACGAAGAAGAACGCGCGCACGCAGATGAACAGCGGCCCCAGCGTCACCAGCGGCTGGTCCGGCAACAGCGGCCGCACGAAGCCGAAGTAGAGCGCCAGGTACTCCGCCGCCACCAGCGCGCCCGCGGCCAGCCCCAGGCGCGGGTTGCTGCGCAGGCCCGCCAGCGTCACCAGCGTGCCCCAGATGACCAGCGTGGGCGCGGTGAGCGCGTAGACCGGGCCCTGGTAGCGCAGGTCGAACGTGAGCACCACCGCCGGGATGCTCACCTCGATGAACACGTTGAGCCACGGGATGGCCGGGTGGAACGCGCCGGAGCGCAGGACCCACCACATGCACGCGTAGTAGCCCGACAGCACCGACGACAGCCCCATCAACGCGAACGTCAGGTCCCAGCCCATCGCGGGGCCCAGCGCCGCGGCCACCACCACGCAGATGGCGGACAGGATGCTCATGAAGCGCGCCACCGACAGTTCGCGCGTCTGCGCGTCGCGGCGCAGGTGCGCGTCCAGGAAGCGCGACACGGTGCTGGATGGATTCCGGGTGATCATGTCCCCCCCACTCTAGAACGTGGCAGGACGCGTCATCCGCCTGCTCCCCCACACGTTGGGTGCGCTCCTACCACACCTTCAGGCACATGGGAGGCCTTTGGGACCCCATGAAGTGGACTTCATGGGTCAGGTATCGCTGAAATGTTGCACCCCGGCCCTACGCCACGTGCGAGGCCCGGGGGGTTTTCACGCCACACCGGCTCTTCCTTCACGGCACTGCCCTTCGGGCAGGAGGCTTCATGCGCAGCTCCCCCCGTCTATTGCTGGCCGCCCTGGGCGCGGTCCTGTTGTTGGGCAGTGCCTGTGGATCCGATGATCCAGAAGTCCCCAAGGTGGTCTGCGGTGACGGCAAGAAGGAAGGCGCCGAGCAGTGCGATGACGGCAACGCCACCAGCGGCGACGGGTGCGAGGCGGACTGTACC
This sequence comes from Corallococcus sp. 4LFB, assembly GCF_046520365.1. Taxonomy (NCBI): domain Bacteria; kingdom Pseudomonadati; phylum Myxococcota; class Myxococcia; order Myxococcales; family Myxococcaceae; genus Corallococcus; species Corallococcus sp. 4LFB. Next base: position 5,760 of record NZ_JBKGHJ010000352.1, on the reverse strand, counting down.
GCCACCCCCACGCAGACGGGGCAGTGTTGGGCCACCCCTCCCGCGCCGCTGGCGAACGGCGCCACCTGCGAGGTGACGAAGGCGGGGACGGCGGGCAAGCTCTTCATCGGCATCGTGCTCAAGGACGGCGAGACGCTGACGGGCGGCCAGGTGCTGGTGGACGCGCAGGGCGTCATCACCTGCGCGGCGTGTGACTGCTCGCAGGCGGCCGGCGCCGCGGAGGCCACGGTGGTGACGTGCCCCACGGGCGTCATCTCCCCGGGCCTCATCAACCCGCATGACCACATCACCTACCCGGGCGCGCCCCAGGCCAGCACCAGCACGGAGCGCTACGAGCACCGCCACGACTGGCGCACGGGCAACAACAAGCACACCCGGCTGAGCAACCCGTCCAACTCCAAGGCGGACGCGATCCGCTGGTCGGAGCTGCGGCAGGTGATGGCGGGCACCACCTCCGTCGCGGGCGCGGGCGGGCAGCTGGGCCTGTTGCGCAACCTGGACGTGTCCGCCGCCGCGCAGCAGGAGGGGCTGTCGGAGCCGTACGCGGACTCGGACACCTTCCCGCTGGGTGACAGCAACGGCACCACGCTGACGGACAGCTGCTCCTACTCGTCGTTCCCGTCCGCCGCGACCATCACCTCGCGCACGTCCGCGTACCTGCCGCACATCGCGGAGGGCATCGCGGCCACGGCGCAGAACGAGTTCCGCTGCCTGTCCATGGGCTCGGGCAACGTGCTGTACCCGCGCTCGTCCATCATCCACGGCGTGGGCCTCACCGCCCGGGAGATTTCGGAGATGGCGGCGCACGGCACGGGCCTGGTCTGGTCGCCGCGCTCCAACATCTCGCTGTACGGCGACACCGCGATGGTGACGACCTTCAAGCGGATGGGCGTGTCCATCGCCCTGGGCACGGACTGGATCCGCTCCGGCTCCATGAACATCCTGCGCGAGCTGGCGTGCGCGGACCACCTCAACACCACGCGCTACGCCAAGACCTTCACCGACGAGGACCTGTGGCGCATGGTGACGGGCGGCGCCGCGGACGCGGTGGACATCTATGAGCGCGTGGGCCGCATCGCGCCGGGCAAGATGGCGGACCTGGCCATCTTCCGCGTGGGCACGAACGCCGCCTCGCCGTTCCGCGCGGTCATCGCCGCGCAGCCGCAGGACGTGGTGCTGACGGTGCGCGGCGGCAAGCCGCTCTACGGTGACCAGGCGCTGGTGGACGGCCTCAAGGGCACGGACACCTGCGACGCGCTGGACGTGTGCGGCACCCAGAAGGCCGCGTGCGTGAAGTCGGAGATTGGCAAGACGCTGGCGGAGTTCCAGGCCTCCCAGGACACCCAGGGCCTCTACCCGCTGTTCGCGTGCGGCACCCCCGCCAACGAGCCCACGTGCGAGCCCGAGCGCAACGCGGTGAACACCAGCTTCCCGGTGGCCGCCGTCAACGGCTCCACCGTCTATTCGGGCGTGGCGAGCGCGGAGGACGCGGACGCGGACGGCATCGCGGACGCCACCGACAACTGCGCCACCATCTTCAACCCCGTGCGCCCCATGGACAACGGGCGGCAGCTGGACACGGACGGCGACGGCGTGGGTGACGCGTGCGACCCGTGCCCCCTGGAGGCGGGCACCACCGCGTGCACGGCCTTCCGCGGCGACGACGACGACCACGACGGCGTGGCCACCTGGAAGGACAACTGCCCGTTCGTGACCAACGCGGACCAGCAGGACACCGACGGCGACGGCAAGGGCGACGTGTGCGACGGCTGCCCGGCGGACGCGGCCACGTGCTCGGCCGAGGACCCGTCCGACTTCGACTACGACGGCATCACGGCCCCCAAGGACAACTGCCCGCTCATCCCCAACGTGGACCAGAAGGACGCGGACACCGACGGCGTGGGCGACGCGTGCGACCCGTGCCCGGTGGCCAACCCCGCTGGCGCCGCGTGCCCCACCACCGTCTACGACGTGAAGACGACGCCCCGCTCCGGCGGCCTGTCGCTGGTGAACTCGAAGATCGCGGTGGACGACGTGGTGGTGACGGCGGTGGATGCGAAGGCGGACCGCGGCTACTGGGTGCAGGTGGCGCACTACCCGGCGGGCAAGGACGCGGAGAACTCCGGCCTCTTCATCTACAACGCCAAGGCGGAGGTGGCGGTCGGTGACAACATCCGCGTGGAGGGCACGCTGAAGGACTACTTCGGCCTGCTGGAGGTGACGGACGCGAAGGTGACCAAGAACAGCGCGGCCAACCCGCTGCCGGCCCCGGTGGTGGTGCGCACGGAGGCCGTCCGCACGGGCGGCCCGAAGGCGGCGGCGCTGGAGGGCGCGCTGGTGGAGGTCCGCGACGTCTTCACCACCCGCCTGGAGAACAGCAACCGCGAGTTCATCGTGGACGAGAACAAGGCCGGCGACCCGGCGTCCACGGGCCTGATGGTGGATGACCAGGCCTTCAGCTACCCCACGCAGGTGCTGGGCCAGGAGTACACCGCGCTGCGCGGCGTGCTCACGTTCGGCTTCAGCAATCACAAGCTGCTGCCCCGGAGCGCGGCCGACATGGTCATCCCGCTGCCGCCGCTGCCGGCGCTGACGGCGTTCACGTCCGGCGGCTTCGTGCGCGTGGGCGGCACCCAGGCCATCCCCCAGCCCCTGACGGTGACGATGGCGAACGCCTACCCGGTGGACGTCACCGTGACCGTCGCGTCGGGTGACGCGGCGGCGCTGAGCGCGAAGGACGGGCAGGTGGTGATCCCCGCCGGCCAGACGAGCGCGACGGTGGCGCTGGAGGCGAAGGCGGCGGCGGCCGCGGTGGAGCTCACCGCGACGCTGGGCACGTCCTCCCAGACGGCCACGCTGCGCGTGCTGGGGGAGACCGAGGCGGCCACCCTCACGGACCTCACCCCGGCGACGGTGGGCGTGGCTCCGGGCGGCACGGCGCGCTTCACCGTGACGTTCGACCGGCCGGTGCCGGCGGGCACCACGCTGGACCTGAACGTCACGCCGGCGGGCTTCGGCACCATCACGGCCCAGGCCGTGACGACGGACGCGCTGACGGCCACCTTCGACCTGACCGTGGACGAGGCCAGCACCGGCTCCGGCACGGTGACGCTGGGCACGCTGAGCGCCACGGTGAACGTCATCACGGACGTGCCCCGGCTGGCGTCCATCACCCCGTCCACCGCCACGGTGAACGCGGGCGCGCAGCAGGTGTTCACGGTGACGCTGGAGTCCGCTCCGACGGCGCCCGTGCAGGTGCTGCTGGCGCTGGCCCCTCCGGCCACGCCCTTCGGCGCGCTGTCCGCCACGTCGGTGACGGTGGCCGCGGGTGAGACGACGGCGACGGTGACGTTCACCGCCGACGCGGAAGGGGAGGGGATGGGCACGGTGTCCGCCTCGCTCAACGGCATCACGCGCTCGGCGTCGCTGACCGTGCTGCCTCCGCCCGCGAAGCTCGCCAGCGTCACGCCGGACGTGGTGACGGTGACGGTGGGCACGACGCAGACGTTCACCGTCACGCTGGACCGCAAGGCCCCGGCGGGCGGCGCGGCCGTGGACGTGGCGTTCACGCCCTCGGAGCTGGGCTCGCTGTCGGCCACGATGGTGACGGTGGCGGAGGGGCAGACGACCGCCTCCGTCGTCTTCACCGCCACGGAGATGACGGGCACCGGGCAGCTCACCGCCACCTACGCGGGCGTGACGAAGCAGGCGGCCGTCACCGTGGCCGTGCCCCAGGGCCACGTCGTCATCAGTGAGATCTCCGGCCAGGGGCTCACCGTCAACGCGGACGACTACATCGAGCTGTACAACCCGACGGACGCCGAGGTGACCATCACCGGCTGGAAGCTGCTCTACCGCACGGCGAGCACCACCAGCTCGACGACGAACTACACGGTGCTGGCCACGCTGCCCGGCGCGACCATCAAGGCCCACGGCTACTACCTGGTCGCGGCCGACACCTACTCCACGGCGGCGGTCCCCGCGGATCACAAGTGGGGCGGCACGGACATCTCCGGCAACACGGGCAACGTCCGCCTGGGCACGGCGGAGGTGACGGTGGATCCCACGGTCCTCACGGGCGTGGTGGACACCGTGGGCTTCGGCAACGGCCGCACCGTGGTGGAAGGCGCCGCGGCTCCCTCGCCCGCGGGCAAGGGTGGCAGCATCGAGCGCAAGGCCCGGACGACGTCCACCGCCGCGACCATGGGCGTGGGCGGAGAGGATGAGCTCGCGGGCAACGGCTCCGACACCGACAACAACGCGTCGGACTTCCTGCCCCGCACCGAGCGTCAGCCGCAGAACTCGCAGAGCCCCGTCGAGCTGCCGTAGTCCCGGCTCCACGCCCCGCTCCCCTCACCGGGGAGCGGGGCGCTGAAGCCTCCTGCTGGAAATGAAAACGCCCGGTCCCTCCATGCGGGGGGCCGGGCGTCTTTCGTTCCGGGCCACCCGGCCCGGTGACTTCAGCGCGTCAGCCCATGGGGCCGCGCACGTGGAGGCCGCCGGAGAGGATCTGATCCAACGACGCCATCAGCGGGTCGTAGTTCACGACGGCGCGGAACAGGTTGTGGTGCAGGAGGATGCCCAGGTAGCCGCCCATCATCGTGTGGGCCATGTGCACCGGGTCCACCTCCTGGCGGAACTCCTGCCGCTTCTGGCCGTAGCGGATCATCCCCGCCAGCACCGCCACGTAGAGGGAGATCTTCTCGCGCAGCGCCTCCGCCACGCGGTCGTTGGAGTCCGCGGACTCGGCGGACAGCATCCCGAAGAAGATGCCGTACTCGCGGTGGTAGCGCAGGAACTGCGACGTGCGCGAGACGACGAACACCAGCTGCTCCCGGCCGGACAGGACGCGGCGCTCGGCGAGCAGCGGCGCGAACTCCATCAGGTAGCGGTTGTGCAGCTCCTCGATGGCCGCCAGCAGCAGGTCTTCCTTGGTGGGGAAGTGCCAGTACAGCGCGCCGGGCGTCATCCGGATTGCCTTCGCCAGGTCCGACATCGTCGTCGACAGGTAGCCCCGCCGGGCGAACAACGTGATGGCGGCCTCCAGGATTTCGACCCGCGTTCGCGCGGCCCGCTCCTGTTTGATTTCGCGCTTCGCTGGTTCCTTGCCCATTGCGGGTAAATCTACACCTCACACTGCCAGTAGCGTCACCTTAACGATTTCCGACGGCGCGCCGACGCGCAGGGGCGGGCCCCAGAAGCCGGTGCCCCGGCTGACGTAGAGGGAATTCTCACCCTCTTGGAAGAGGCCGGCGTCGTGCTTCCAGATGGCGGAGACGGCGACGGTGAACGGGAAGAACTGCCCACCGTGGGTGTGCCCGGACAGCTGCAGCCCCATGCCCGCCTTCGCGGCCACGTCCCAGTTGGAGGGCTGGTGCGCGAGCAGCACCGCCGCGCGGCCGGGGTCCCTGCCCGCGAGCGCGGCGTCCAGGTCGTAGCCCCTGGGGCCGCTGCGCATGGACCAGTCGTCCACGCCCACCAGGTCGAACGCGCCGCCCGCGTCGCCCACGGTCACGTGACGGTTGCGCAACACGGTGACGCCCAGGCCGGTGAGCGCGTCCGCCCAGGTGCTCGCGTTCCAGTAGTACTCGTGGTTGCCGGTGATGAAGTGCGTGCCCGCCCTGGCCTGGAGGTTCTGGAGCGCGGCGACGGAGTGGCGCAGGTCGGCCACCGTGCCGTCCACCAGGTCGCCGGTGATGGCGACCAGGTCCGGCTTGAGCGCGTTGGCCCGCCGCACCAGCTCGTCCATGAAGCGCCGCT
>NZ_JBKGHJ010000351.1:0-9453 GCF_046520365.1 Corallococcus sp. 4LFB | reverse complement strand
TCTTCAGCCACGTGGCGCGCTCCGGCCTGCTGGGCGGCGCGGACATCAACGGCGACGGGCAGGTGGAGTACAGCGAGCTGGCCGCGTTCGTGGCCGCGTCGCTGCACGGCGTGAAGGCATGCCCGCGCGCCTGTCCGTCAACGCCTTCGCGCCCACGGCCCAGCCCCGCCGCCCGCTGGTGGGCCCCGCGCCGGAGGGCCCCTCCGTCACCTTCCCCGCGGGCTTCGAGTACGCGCGCCTCTCCGTGGAGGACGCGGACGGCCAGCGGCTGGTGGACGTGCGGCGCTCGCAGCAGCAGTGGACGCAGATCCTCCTGCCGCTGCGCGACGTGTACTGGGTGCGCGCGCCGAACGCGGAGGCGCGCGTCACGCTGGCGCAGCTGTCCTCGGGCGCGCCGGAATTGCGCCCGCGCGAGTTGCAGGAGCGCGGTCCCGCGGAGGAGGCGCTGCGCCGGGGCCTGTTCGCCGTGCCGCTGGACCGGTCCTTCTACGACGAGTACGTCGCCGCCGTGGGGCTGGTGCCGGTGGACTTCAGCCACCCCTTCCAGCCGCCCGTCGTCGGTGGGGCGCACGCCCCGCTGGCCGTGGCGGCGCCGTCCGACTGGACGTCGAAGCTGGAGCTGGGGCTGGGCGCGGGGCGCTCGCCGCTGGGGCTGGCGAAGTTCGCCACCGGGCCCAGCCTGTCGTGGCGCACGCCGTCGTCCTCGCTGCACCTGCTCTACTACGGCGTGCGCGGGGCGTACGGCGTGACGCCGCTCGCGGCCCGGGACGGCATCCGGCTGCACCGCTTCACGGTGGAGGGCCTGCTGGGATTGCAGGCCCCGGCGAGCACGCCGCTGTTCGCGGAGGTGGGGTTGGGCTGGGGGCTGTTGGGCCTCACGGCGCCGGGCTTCCGCCAGGCGGACCCCGCGCTGCTCACCGGCCACGTGGCCGCGGGCGTGACGGGGCGGCTGGGGGGCATGCCCCTGCGGCTGTCGGCCCAGGTGGGCATGGACCGCGTCACCGCCAACGGTCAGACCGGGATGGATCCGCAGTACGGCCTGGAAGTCTCTCTGCGACGCTAGCGGACGCGGGCCGTCGGGCCCGGCCGTGTCCGCGCGCGGGTGCGCTGGTGTCGCGCCCCGCAAGCGCCAACCTCGAGCCCTGACGGTCCTCCCGTGTCCCGTTCCTTCCTCGTGCACACCGCGCTGTCGAGCGCCGCCGTGGCCGCGGTCCTCCTGGCTGGCTGCGACCCCATCTGCACGGATGGGGTCTCCGCCCCCGGACAGGGCAAGGTGGCCCGGAACGCCGCCGGCACCTGCGTGCAGCTCGTGGTGACCCAACCCGACGCCGGAGGGGAGGACGCCCCCGACGCGGGCGACGGTGGCGGGGACCCCGACCGGCCGGGCGAGGGGACATGCGGCGACTCGCCGGGCTGGACGACGCGGGTGCTGGACGAGGGCATCGACGTCATCACCGCCGCGTTCGTCTTCGACGCGCAGGGCGTGGGCCACTACGCCTATTCGAAGGATTCGCACCTCCACGTGGGCACCACCCGGCCGGGAGACGTGCCGGTGCGGGTGGGCAGCGTGTGGACCGCCTACGATGTGCACATGGCCGTGGGCGCGGACGGGACGCACCACGTGCTGTTCCAGCAGGGCAACAACGTCGGCTACGCGCACGACACCGGCGGAGTCTGGCAGTCGCAGCTGCTGGGAGAGGGCTGGACGGGGGACATCGCCCTGGATGCCCAGGGCGCGCCGCACCTGCTCATTGGCCGGGTCTTCCCCCAGGTGGGCTACCTGCACGGGACCCGCTCCACCCAGGGGAGCTGGGACCTGACCCCGCTGGAGACGGTCGGGCCCATTGGCGACCGTGAGCGGATGGTCGTGGATGCCGCCGGACACCTCCACATCGTGTTCGCGCGCGCGTACGGCACGCATAGCCAGGTCGTGTACGCGAGCGATGCGTCGGGGACATGGACCCCCGAGCCGCTGGACTGGCAGCTTCCCGTGAGCTCGCCGCGCCTTCGCATCGCATTGGAGGTGGACGCGACGGGGCGGCCCTCCCTGCTGGCCTCCGACGACCAGGGGGCATGGCTGTGGGTGAAGGAGGACAGCGGCTGGAAGTCGCACGGGCTGGGGGCCGTCCGGAGCCGGGGCCCCGCGCTGACGAGGAGCGCCTTCTTCCCGAACATCCGCCATGCCCTGCTGGACGACGCGGACGCGAACGCGAACGCGAACGGGAGCGTCAGCCAGTTGATCGTGAAGAGGCTGTACGGCACGGCCAGCGTCGGCGCGACGCCACCGCTCGTCCTGGAGACGCGGGATGGCGGGAATGCGTTCCCCGGTCCCTCCACGGTCTACGTGGATGAGCAGGACCAGATTCAGGCGGGCTTCTCCTACGTGCACTACTTCTACCCGCCGGACGGTGGCGCGGTGGAGACGACCCGGGGCCTGCGCTACGCGCGCTACTGCCCGTAGGCCCTCGCGGGGAGCGGGCGGTTGCGGGGCGCGGAAGCCGGCGCCTACAGTCGCCGCGCCTTGAGCGAGTCCGTCCCCTCCCTGAGTCCCCCGCCCCCTGCTTCGTCCTCCCACCGGGCCCTCGTCGTGGCGCGAGCGCTGGCGGTGCTCGGAGGACTGGGCTGGTTCCTGTGGCTGGGCGGGGGGGCGGTGCTGCCGCCCACGCGCATCGACTGGATGATGCGCGAGGACTGGGCCGCGCACATCTTCGGCTGGCTCTTCTTCCGCAACGCGGACTGGACGCTGCCCCTGGGCGCGGCGCCCAACCACTTCTACCCGTACGGCTCGTCGGTGGCGCTCACGGACGGCAACCCGTGGCTGGCGGTGCTGCTCAAGCCCCTCTCGCCGCTGCTGCCCGTGGACTTCCAGTACACCGGGCCGTGGCTGGCGCTGTGCTACGCGCTGATGGGCTACTTCGGCGCGCGGCTGGTGGAGATGGTGTCCCCGCGCCCGGTGCCCATGGTGCTGGGCGGCACGCTGCTGGCGCTGTCGCCGGTGATGGCGGCGCGCTTCAGCCACCCCACGCTGTGCGCGCACTGGCTGCTGCTGGCCCTGCTGTGGCTCAACCTGCGCGACGTCCCGGACGCGCGCACCGCGACGCGGAGCCTGGGCCTCGCGGCCCTCTTCAACGCCATCGCGGCGGGCACCCATCCGTACTGGGTGGCCATGCTGATGCCGTTGACGCTGACGCTCGGGGTGCGGCTCGGCTGGAGCCGGAAACTCGGCCCCGGACGCGTCGCGGCGGCGTGCGCGGGCATCGCGGCGCTGGACGTGGGGCTGTTCGCCCTCTTCGGCTACTTCGGCGGCAGCGGGCTGGGCGCGGAGGGCTTCGGGGAGTTCTCCGCGGACCTGGCCACGCTGGTGAACCCGATGGGGTGGTCGCGCGTGTTGCCGGACCTGCCCGCCGGGCCCCGGCAGGGCGAGGGCTTCGGCTACCTGGGCGCGGGAGCGCTGCTGCTCATCGTGCTGGCCGGGGTGAGCCTGCTGGCGCGTCCGCGTGAGGCGCGCGCGCTGGACTGGCGCCGGGTGCTGCCCGCGGCCGTCGTGGTCCTGCTCATGGCCGTGTACGCGCTGTCCTCCCGCGTGACGTGGCTGGGCCAGCCGGTGGCGGACCTGGGCAGCCTGTACGCGCCGCTGGCGAAGGTGACGAACGCGTTCCGCGCGTCCGGCCGCTTCGTCTGGCCGCTGCATTCCCTGCTCGTCGTGGGCGCGGTGCTGTGCGTGGTGCGCCTGTGGCGCGGCGTGCCCGCCGTGGCCGTGGCCGCGCTCGCGGTGGCGCTGGCACTTCAGGCGTACGACGTGCGCGAGCAGAAGAGCGCCCTCTTCAAGCCCGTGCGCTTCCAGCGCCTGAGGTCCGCGGACTGGGACGCATTGAAGGGCCCCTATCAGCACCTGGCCCTCTTCCCACCGCAGGTGCAGTGGGTGTGCCGCTACGACGAGCCGCTGGTGAACGCGCTGGCGTATCAGGCGTACCGGCTGAAGCTCACGTTCAACAGCGGCTACGCGTCGCGCACGCCGGAGGCGCTGACGGCGGAGTGCCACGCGCCGCTGCCTCCGGGCGGCCTGGACGCGGGCACCGCGTACGTGGTGCTGCCGGAGCACCTGCGGCCGTTCCTCGACGCGGGCGCGAGGTGCGGTGTGGTGGAGGGCCTGCCGGTGTGCGTGGCCCCCGGCAACACGGATGCGTTCGCACAGGGGCTCGCGCGTCAGCCCATTCGTTGACACAAGGCAGCACTGAAAATCCTTTCAGTCCCCCTCCCGAGCGCTGTTACCTTGCAGGTAGCCCCGGTCTGCCGCCGGGGCCGCACTGCGAGGGGAGCGACGATGCCTGCGATGACGAAGCACGCTGCGGGGACGGTGTCCTGGGTGGACCTGATGGCCTGGGACCTGGCGAAGGCCCAGGACTTCTACGGGGCGCTGTTCGGCTGGACGTTCCAGGAGGGCTCGAAGGAGAACGGCTACTACACCATGGCCTTCAAGGGGGCCCACCCGGTGGCGGCGCTGATGCCGCGTCCCAGCGACGCGCCCTTCCCGTCCAACTGGAACACCTACTTCGCCGTGGAGAGCGTGGACCGCTCCGTCGCCCGCGTGAAGGAGCTGGGCGGCAAGGTGATGATGGAGCCCATGGACGTGATGGACGCGGGGCGCATGGCCTTCTGTGCGGACAACACGGGCGCGCCCTTCGGCTTCTGGCAGCCGAACCAGTTCGCCGGCTCGGGGCTGGTGGCCGAGCCCGGCGCCATGGCCTGGCACGAGGGCAAGACGCAGGACGGCGCCAAGGCCGTCGCCTTCTACAAGGACCTCTTCGGCATGACGGCGGACAAGATGCCGGATGACCGGATGCAGTACTGGGTCCTGAAGAAGGACGGCCGGGAGACGGCCGGCGTGATGCAGCTCGACGACAAGACGTCCGCCAACGTGCCGGCCCACTGGATGACCACCTTCGCCGTGGCCAACACCGACGAGGCCGCGGCCACCGTCACCGCCAAGGGCGGCCAGGTCATCATGCCGCCGTTCGACTCGCCCTACGGCCGCATCGCCATCGTGGCGGATCCAGGCGGCGCGGCCTTCGGCGTCATCTCGGCGACGAAGCCGGCGTAGCGGTCGTCCCCAGCCGCGGGCCGCGCTTCGGCCGAGCTTCAGGGCGTGAGGGCCGCCATCGCGGCGGCCATCACCTGCTTCACCGGCACCCCGGCCGCGCGGGCCAGCCGGACGCAGTCGTCGAACTCCGGGTGCGCGTTGAGCACCCGGCCGTCGCGCAGGCCGCGCTTCACGCGGACCCTGCCCCAGGGCGTCTCCACCTCCACGAAGTCGCGCTCCAGCGCGTGGCGCTCCACCCGGTGGTAGCGCACGCCCAGCGACGTGGACTCACTCAGGAGCGCGTCCACCACCGCCTCGCGCAGGCCTCCCTCCACCAGCGCGCCCAGGAGGTGCGCCGGCCGGCCCTTCTTCATCACCACCGGGGCCACCCACGCGTCCTTCGCGCCCACCTCCAGCAGCCGCTCCACCAGGTGCGCCAGGAGCTGCGGCGTGGCGTCATCCAGGTTCGCCTCCACCACCCACAGCCCCTCCGTGGCCTGCGTCTCCACGCGGCCCAGCGACGCGCGCAGCACGTTGGGCCGGTCGCGGAAGTCCTTCGTCCCCACGCCGTAGCCCACCTTCTCCACGATGAAGTCCGGCGGGTGGCCAATCTTCGTCAGCACCTTGAGCAGCGCCGCGCCCGTGGGCGTCGTCAGCTCGCCCACGCCCTCGAAGCGCACGGGCACGTCGCGCAAGAGCTCCAGCGTCGCGGGCACGGGGATGGGCATCTGGCCGTGCGCCACGCGGATGGTGCCGCTGCCCAGGGGCGGCGGCGCGGCGTGCACCTCCGGGTCGCCCAGCAGCTCCAGCACCACCGCGGCGCCGCAGATGTCCACGATGGAGTCCACCGCGCCCACTTCATGGAAGTGGATGGCGTCGATGGACACGCCGTGCACCTTCGCCTCCGCCTCGCCGATGGCGCGGAACACCGCCAGGGCCCGCGCCTTCGCGCGCTCCGGCAGCGTGGGCGCCGCTTCGATGAGCTGGCGGATGTCCGCGTAGGCCCGGTGCGGGTGCGCTTCCTTCGCGTCCAGCACCACGTCCAGGTGCGTGCCGCTGATGGCGTGGCGCACCGCGCGCGACACCGCCAGCTTCCAGCCCGGCACGTTGAGGCCGGACAGGGCCTGCGTCAGCGCGTCCGGCGACACGCCCAGGTCGATGCCCGCCGCCAGGAACATGTCCCCGGCGATGCCGCCCACGGGCTCCAGGTAGAGGATGCGCCGCATGGCCTGTCAGCTCCGTCCCTTGGTGCGGGAGATGAGCGCCGCGTAGAAGCCGCCGCCAAACCCGTTGTCGATGTTCATCGTGGCCACGTTGGAGGCGCACGAGTTCACCATCGAGAGCAGCGCGGAGATGCCCTTGAGGTTCGCGCCGTAGCCCACCGACGTGGGCACCGCCACCACCGGGATGCCGACGAGGCCGCCCAGCGCGCTCGCGAGCGCCCCCTCCATGCCCGCCACCGCCACGGCGACGTGGCACTCCTGAATCTCATCGCGCCGGCGCAGGAGCCGGTGGATGCCCGCCACGCCCACGTCGTAGACGCGCCGCACGTCCGCGCCCATGGCCTGCGCGGTGAGCGCGGCCTCCTCCGCCACGGGGATGTCGCTGGTGCCGCCCGTCACGATGGCCACGCGGCCCGCCTTCACCTTGCGCTGGGGCAGGTGGAAGATGCGCGCCACCGGGTGGTACTCGCCCTTGGGGAAGCGCGCCACCAGGGCCTCCGCCTTCTCCGGCTGGAGGCGCGTCACCAGCACCGTCTGCTTGCGCTCCACGAGCGCGCCCACGATGCCCAAGAGCTGCTCCACCGTCTTGGGCTCGCCCAGCACCACTTCGGGGAAGCCGAACCGCAGGTTGCGGTGCGTGTCCACCGTCGCGTAGCCCAGCTCCGCGTACGGCAGGTCCTTCAGCTTGCCCACCGCGTCGTCCAGGCTGACCTTGCCCGTCTTCACCTGGCCCAGCAGGGCCCTGAGCGCCTTCTCGTCCATGGCGTCCGTCTACCCCAGCCGCCCCCGGTCCTCCAGGCGGACGACAGGCGGCGGACGACAGGCGGCGGACTACAGGCCCAGCCGGGACAGCAGCGCCTGGGCGCTCCCGCGCTCCAGCACCAGCAGCATCTGGCCGCCCAGGTTCGTGGGGCCCGTGGCCGCGAAGCGCGCCGCCAACACCACGCCCGGCCCGGGCTCCACGTCGCCCAGCACGCCCGCCAGCACCGGCCGCACGGGCCCCCGCTGGAGGTGGGGGACGGAGGGCAGCAGCCGCCAGCCCGTCAGCCGCCCGATGGCGGACAGGCACGCGCTGGCGAGGATGTTCGCCGCCTCCGCCAGGGCGCTCTCGCGCTCCTCGGGGGACGCGGGGTGGCCTCGCACGAGCGCGGACTCCAGCGCCTCCGCGTCCACGGACGGCAGCGCGAGCACCAGCGCGCCGCGCAGCTCGCCCGTCATGCCCAGGCGCACGGCGACGGCCGGGGCGTCGTCCACGAAGAGGGCCGGGCCGTGGGCCGCGTCCGTGACGCGCACCTCCGGGACGGACAGGTCCACGCGGCCCCCCACCAGCCGGGCCAGGGCGTTGGCGCCATGTCCGCAGCCGATGTTGGCCACCTCGCGCAGGGCGTCGAGCTGCGCGTCACTGGGCAGGGGGGGGCTCACGCGGTCAGTAACCTCGGGACGTCCAAGATGAACACGGGACGACCGCTGCCCAGGATGGTCACGCCGGACAGTCCCGGCAGCAAGTCCAGGGGACGGGACAAGGGTTTGAGCACGACTTCCTCCTGCCCCAGGAGGCGATCCACCGCCAGCGCCACCTTGCCGGTGCCGGCGTCGCCCTCCATCACCACGAAGGGCCGGAAGCCCGGCTTCGGCGCCGCGGGCACGCCCAGGAGCACCTCCAGGGCGTGCACCGGCAACAGGCCGTTGCCGTGGGGCAGGAGCGCCGTCTCCCGGCTCTTGCTCAGGGCCTGCGGATCCGCCTCCGTGGCGCCCACCACCTTGGCGATGGGCAGGCCGAACACCTCCTCGCCCACCTCCACCAGGAGCAGGTGCACCACGGCCACGGTGAGCGGCAGGCGCAGCGTGAAGACGGTGCCCCGGCCGCGCTCGCTGTCGATTTCGAGCGTGCCGCCCACGCTCTCCACCACGCGCTTCACCGCGTCCATGCCCACGCCGCGGCCGGAGATGTCGGTGATGTCCTTGGCGGTGGAGACGCCCGGCAGGCACGACAGGAGGAACGCGTCCCGGTCCGCCATGCGCTGGGCGGCGTCCTCGGTGATGAGCCCGCGCTTGAGGGCCGCGGCCTTGAGCTTCGCGGGGTCCATGCCCCGGCCGTCGTCCTCGATGTCGATGATGACGCGGTCGCGGGCGCGGCGCACCGTGACGGTCACCCGGCCGCGCGCGGACTTCTTCGCGGCCAGCCGGTCCTCCGGCGACTCCAGGCCGTGGTCGATGCAGTTGCGCAGCAGGTGCAGCAGCGGATCCGCCAGCTCGTCGAGGATGGCGCGGTCCAGCTCGATTTCGGCGCCGGTGATGACCAGCTCCACCTCGCGCTCCTTGCGGCGGGCGAGGTCGCGCGCGGCGCGGGGCAGCCGGTCGGTGATGAGCGACAGCGGCGTCATGCGCGCGCTCATGACCTTGTCGTGCAGGTCCTTCACCAGCGTGTGCAGCCGGTAGACGCCCTCCTCCAGCGCGGGGCGGGTGTTCTCCGGCAGCACCTTGCCCACTTCACGCAGGCGCGCGGTGGCGAGCATCAGCTCCCCCACCGTGTCCAGGAAGTAGTCGAGCAGCTCCGTGCGCACGCGCACCGTGCGCGAGCCCACGTCCGCGCTGGCGCCCCGCGCGGTGTCCGACGCGGGCGCGGCGACGGGGAGCGGGGGCGGCTCCGGGACGGAGGGGGAGACGGAGACGACCTCCACCTCGGCCACGTTGCGCAGGGCCGTCTGGATGCCGGCCTCGCCCACGCCGGTCTCCACGTCCACCTGGATGTAGCCGTCGGGGATGCGGCCCGCCTTGAGCTCCTCCAGGGGCGGCCGCAGGTCCACGAGCGTGCCCAGGGTGGACAGCCGCTTGTGCACGAGGAACGCGCGCACGCCGGGCACCTGGCAGGTGGGGGAGATGCGCAGCCGCACGGACCAGCGGGGCGTGCCGGGACTGCCGTCCGCGACGCTGGCGACGACCCGGAGGCCCGTGGCGAGCGTCATCACGGAAGCGGGGTCTCCCTCCGGCACCTCCGCCAGGGACCGCGCGATGGGGGCGCCGTACAGGGCCTCCGGGCTGCTCAGGTCGCGCGGCGACATCAGGGTGGCCGGCGGCATCACCGTCTGGCCGGAGGGCGCGGTCGCGGCGGAAGCCCCCGCCGGAGCCCCCGTCCCCGTGGCCCTGGCG
>NZ_JBKGHJ010000350.1:0-9493 GCF_046520365.1 Corallococcus sp. 4LFB | reverse complement strand
GCGTGCTGCTGCGCGTCGGCGCCGTGGCGCTGGCGCTGCTCGCGGCGGCCAGCGTCGCGGCCTGGGCCCTGTGGGTCCTCTGGCGCCCCGGCGCCGAGCGGGACCTCCCGGTGCCCCCGGGCACCCAGCAGATTGGCATGCTGGACCAGCCCCCCTTCTCGCTGGACCGGAGGGCGGACGCGCTCAAGGCCCGGCAGCGCGAGCGGCTGGAGGGCTACGGCTGGGTGGACGTGGACGCGGGCGTCATCCACCAGCCCATCGACGCGGCCATGCGGCAGCTGCTCTCCGAAGCCGAAGGGGGCGCGCGATGAACGAGCTGCTGCGCCGCCTCTTCTTCCTCCCGGAGCAGGGCTCCACCTTCGCCGTGAAGGTGGACCACCTGCACTTCGTCCTGCTGCTCACCACGCTCGCGGTGGCCCTGGGCATTGGCGCCGTCGGCCTCTTCTTCCTGGTGCGCTACCGCCGGCGCACGGAGTCGGACGCCACGCCGCGCGTGGTGGCGGCCCCGTGGATGGAGGCGCTGTTCATCGGCGTGCCCCTGTCGCTGTTCCTGCTCTGGTTCGTCCTGGGCTTCCAGCAGTTCGTCTGGGTGATGAGCCCGCCCCAGGACTCGCTGGACGTGTACGTCACCGGCAAGCAGTGGATGTGGAAGTTCACCTATCCCGGGGGCCCCAGCGCCATCGACACGCTGGTGGTGCCCGCGGCCGGCCCGTGCGGCTGCTGCTCACCTCGCGTGACGTCATCCACTCCTTCTACGTACCGGACTTCCGCATGAAGCGCGACGCGCTGCCCGGCCGCTACACCGACCTCTGGTTCGAGGCGCCGAAGCCCGGCCGCCACCCGGTGCTGTGCGCGGAGTACTGCGGGCTGGACCACTCGGTGATGCGCGGCGAGGTGGTGGTGCTGCCGCCCGCGGACTTCGAGGCGTGGCAGGACGCGCAGCGCCGCACCCTCCCCGTGGCCGCGCTGCCCGGCGCCGCGCCCGGAGTCCATGGCCGTGCGGGGGGAGCGCGTCGCCGCCGCGCAGGGCTGCCTGCAATGCCACACGGTGACGGGCGCGCCGCACATCGGCCCCACGTGGCTGGGGCTGTACGGCCGGAAAGAGCCGCTGGAGGGCGGCGGCGCCGTGCTCGCGGACGAGGCGTACCTCACGGAGTCCATGATGGATCCGCTGGCGAAGGTGGTGGCCGGCTACGCGCCCGTGATGCCGGGCTACCACGGCCGGCTGAGCGCGGAGGACTCCGGCGCGCTCGTGGAGTTCATCAAGTCCCTGCGTCCCCTGCGCCCGGGCGTCACCGCGGCCGAGGAGCCCGTCTATGTCCCCACCGGCCGCTGAGTCCTACCTGTCGGACGGACGCACCGTGTGGTCGTGGCTCACGACGCACGACCACAAGCGCATCGGGGTGATGTTCCTGGGGCTGACGCTGTTCTTCTTCTTGCTGGGCGGCCTGTTCGCGCTGGCGCTGCGCATCGAGCTGCTCACGCCGGGCCGCACCGTCATGGGGCACCTGGCGTACAACCGGATGTTCACGCTCCACGGCGTCACCATGGTGTGGCTGTTCATGATTCCGGCCATCCCGTCCGCCTTCGGCAACTTCCTGGTGCCGCTGATGATTGGCGCTAGGGACGTGGCCTTCCCCCGGCTCAACCTGGCGTCCGTGTACCTCTACGTGCTGGGCGCCAGCGTCACGCTGTGGGGCATGTTCGAGGGCGGCGCGGACACGGGCTGGACCTTCTACACGCCCTACAGCACCACCACGGGCACGGCGGTGCTGCCGGTGCTGGTGGGCGTGTTCATCATCGGGTTCTCCACCATCCTCACCGGGCTCAACTTCATCGCCACGGTGCACACGCTGCGGGCGCCGGGCCTCACGTGGATGAAGGTGCCGCTGTTCGTCTGGGCCGTCTACGGCACGGCCATCATCCAGGTGCTGGCCACGCCGGTGCTGGGCATGGTGCTGCTGCTGGTGGCGCTGGAGCGGGTGGTGGGCGCGGGCATCTTCGACCCCGCGCGCGGCGGAGACCCCATCCTCTTCCAGCACCTGTTCTGGTTCTACAGCCACCCGGCCGTCTACATCATGGTGCTGCCGTCCATGGGCGTCATCAGCGAGGCGGTGAGCGCCTTCAGCCGCAAGAACGCCTTCAGCTACCGGATGATCGTCTACTCCACGCTGGGCATCGCGTTCGTGGGGTTCTTCACCTGGGGCCACCACATGTTCGCGTCCGGCCAGTCCACCTTCGGCTCCGGCGCGTTCGGCGCCATGTCCATGCTGGTGGCCATCTTCACGGCCATAAAAATCTTCTCCTGGCTGGGCACGCTCTACCGGGGCTCCATCGCCATCGAGTCGCCGCTCATCTACACGCTGGGGTTCATGTTCTTCCTCTTCTTCGGGGGGATGATTGGCGTGGCGTACGCGACCACGTCGCTGAACCTGCACTGGCACGACACGTACTCGGTGGTGGCGCACTTCCACTTCATCATGGTGGGGGCCACGGTGATGGCGTTCCTGGCGGCGCTGCACTACTGGTTCCCGAAGATGTTCGGGCGGTGCTTCCCCGCGAAGCTGGCCAACGGCGCGGCGGTGTTGATCATCTTCGGCTTCATCGCCACGTTCGTGCCGCAGTTCCTGCTGGGGAACCTGGGGATGCCCCGGCGGTACGCGGACTATCCGCCGCACTTCCAGTCGCTGCACGTGGCGTCCACGGCGGGCGCGTCCCTGCTGGCGTTCGGGTTCCTGGCCATCGCGGCCTACCTGGCGTGGAGCCTGCGCCACGGTGAGGTCGCGGGGGACAACCCCTGGGGCAGCGAGGGCTTCGAGTGGAGGAGCGCCTCCCCGCCGCCCACGCACAATTTCCACGCCACGCCCGAGTACCCCACCGGCCCGCACGAGTACGCGCGGGAGGAGGTGCCGCATGCCGCCTGAGGCCGTCACCGGGCACTGGGGCTCCGAGGACGCGCGCAAGCAGGCGGCGTACCTGGGCATGTGGGTCTTCATCGCGACGGAGGTGCTGCTGTTCGCGGGGCTGTTCACGGCCTATGGCGTGTATCGCTCGGTGTACCCGGAGGCGTTCCGCGCCGCGCAGCTCACGATGGAGGTGGGGCTGGGCACGCTGAACACGTTCCTGCTGGTGACGAGCAGCATCCTGGTGGCGCTCGCGGTGCACGCGGTGCGGGGGGCCCGGCCGGGGCTGGGCGGCGCGCTGCTGCTGGCGGCGGCGCTCCTGGGCGTGGTGTTCCTGGCGGTGAAGGGCGTGGAGTACGCGCACCACGTGAAGGAGGGCGGGCTGCCGGGGGACGCGTACCGGTTCAAGGAGGTGCCGCGCGTGGGGGCGAGCCTCTTCTTCACGCTGTACTACCTGCTGACGGGCTTCCACGCGCTGCACGTGACGGTGGGCGTGTGCGTGCTGACGGTGCTGGGCGTGCGGTCCGCGGCGGGGGCGTTCGGGCCGGCGTACGCGACGCCGGTGGAGCTGGGCGGCATGTACTGGCACCTGGTGGATGTCATCTGGCTGTTCGTCTATCCCATCCTGTACCTGTCATGAGGAGCGGGCCCGTGGCCGAGGACGTGGTGGAGAAGCCCGGGCGCCAGCTGGGCGTGGCCGGCGTGCTGCTCGTGGGCGGGGCGCTGCTCGCGCTGACGGCGCTGACGTACGGGCTGCACACGCTGCCGCACGGCGCGTGGTCGCTGCCGGTGGCGCTGCTCATCGCCGGGGCGAAGGGGCTGCTGATTGCCCTGTTCTACATGCACCTGCGCGAGCAGCGCGCGAGCAACGGGCTGGTGCTGCTCACGTCGGTGGTGTTCGTGGCGGTGCTGCTGGCGGTGTGCGTGCTGGAGACGCGCACGCGCTTCCGGCCCACGATTCCTCCGGGGCCGTTTCAGGTGGAGGCCCTGCCGGGAGCCATGGCGGACCCGAGGAGCGCGAGGCCGCCGGAGCCCGCGGGGCCGGTGAATCCGTAGGGCTGGCTTCAGATGGGGCCGTGGCCCTGGGGGCTGGGGCGGCGGGCCATGACGGCGTCGCTCGCGTCCTGGAAGGAGCGCTCGATGCTGGCGTCCAGCAGGCGCAGCTGCCGCTCCAGCTCCTCCCGCCGGAAGGCCGGCGCCACGCTCAGCAGGTCCGTCACGAGGAAGCGCAGGCGCCGGGCCACCTGGAGGTCCCCCTCGCCGAAGAGGCGGATCTCATCCACGGCGAGCCGCACGTAGGTGTCCCAGTCCGGCCGGGGGCACAGCAGCCGCAGCGTGCCGGCGTCGTCCTTGCGCGAGGGCGCGGGAAAGCGCCGGTGCACCATGCGGCGCAGCAGGTCGTGCAGCGGGTCGATGGCCTGCACCGCCGTGGTGGGGTCGTTGATGCCGGGAGACAGGGCCCGCTCCGCCACGTCCACGAGCTGGCGGATGCCGAACGCGGTGTCCTGCTGGAGCGTGCGCTCCGGGCCCGTGCTCACCGCGTCCGTCAGGGCCTTCACGTCCAGCTTCCCTGCGTCGCCCCACACCTCGAAGAGCGGCGCGCCGTGCGGCACGAAGTCACCCATCATCGGAACCAGGCCCACCATCACGTCCGCCTTCTTCGCGCAGGCCATCAGCCGGGCCTCGTCCACCGTGACGAGCGCGCCGGAGGGCTTGCTGAGGGGCACCACCAGCGAGGGCGGCGCCAGGGGCCGTTGGAGCTCCGGCTCGCGCGTGTCCTGCCCCACCCCTTCCGGATACATCCGCTCCAGCGTGGCGCACGTCTCGTCGTAGATGCGGCCCAGGATGACGACGGCGCGGATGGACTGGGCGACGTGGTGGATGAAGAAGATGAACGCCCCCACGGAGAGCAGCACGAGCACCAAGGCCAGCCAGACGGACAGCGACGGCACGTGGGCCTCGATGTGCAGCTCCTCGGACGTCCCCCGCACGCCGCGCAGGGTCAGCAGGGCGTAGACGAACGTGCCCACGAAGATGCCCAGCGTGAGCTGGCTCTGACGGTCGCTCAGGAACGTGCGCAGGATGCGGGGGGAGTACTGGTTGCTGGCCTGCTGGAGCACCAGGATGGTGACGGAGAAGACGAGGCCGGAGAACGTCATCATCGAGGACGACACGGCGGAGAGCACCGAGCGCGCGCCCTCCGGCCCGCCGCGGAACAGGTACCAGGCCTGCTCCGTCTGCGGCAGCCGCGCGTCGAGCGCCTCCGCCCCGGAGGACAGGGCGATGGCCGCCGCCACGCAGAGCGCGGGGATGAGCCAGTAGCTCGTGCCCAGCTTCTCCGCCAGGCGCGTGGAGCGCAGTCGCATGAGGATGCTCGGGGCCGCTTCCTTGCTCATATGACTGACGTTATGCACGCCGGGCACCCGCCACTCGGAGCGAGGGCCCGCCCGCCTGGCTGCCGGAGGGAGGGGCTCAGGCCTGCTGCTTCAGGAGCTGGAGGCGGCGCCGCAGCCGGTCCGCGCGGGTGAGGACGCCTCGCAAGACGGGCACCATGCCGAGCGCCGCTCCGAAGGCGAGGTGCGGCAGGAGGAGCAGCGCGGAGACGTCCTCGCGGGCCAGCGGCGGCGAGCCGAAGGGCAGCATGAGCCGCGTCATCATCAGCCAGACCCCCATGCCGTACAGCACGCCCAGGCAGAGCGCCGCGACGGCGGTGCCCCGGCGGGGGAGCAGGAGCGCGAAGCCCGTGGCGAGCCCACCCGCCATGGCGAAGTGGATGAACAGCCCGAGCAGCACCCCGAGGGCCCCGTGGGCCGAGCCATCGCGGAAGAACAGGCCTGACACGAGGAGCGCCGGCCGCCAGGGCTCGCCGTGCAGCACGCCTGAGAACGCGCAGGCGAGCACCCCCATCGCGAAGGCGCCCAGGGTCCCCGCGAGCGCCCCAGGCAGCACGGCGTCGCGCACGAGGTTCCAGGACTCCACCGCCCGGTCCATGGCCTGGGTCCGCCTGCGTCCTCCTCGCATGCCCGTTCCCCCCGAGCGGCCCCCACCTCGCGGCTTCGACCCGCCGGCGGCGGACGCCCTCGCCTTCCGCGCCTTCTGGCCCTCCGGTCTCAAGCTAGGAACGGCCGCTCGCGCGCGGGAGACGCGGGCGCGTCGTGGCCCCCCGCCACGGTGACGGCCGCGGCCGCCCGGGTTCATGGAGCGCCCGGTTCCGCTCCCGGACAGCTTGCATGCGAGAGGCCCGGGCTCGCTGCCATCCCGCGTCCCGCGCCTAGCTTCACCGTGAAGCCGTCAGGCCGTTGGGAGCCGAAGGAGCGTGATGCCGTCGTCCGTCCGCCATGACAGCGCCGCCGCGCCCATCGAGCGGGTCGACGTCTCCGCGTACACCGTGCCCACGGACCAGCCGGAGTCCGACGGCACCTTCGCCTGGACGTCCACCACGCTGCTGCTCGTGGAGCCCATGGCGGGCGGCCAGCGCGGGCTGGGCTACACCTACGCGGCCGCGGCCGGCGCGGCGTTGCTCCGCGACACGCTCGCCCCGCTGCTCGAGGGGGAGGACGCCTGGAACGTCCCGGCGCGGATGGCGTCCCTGCTGCGCCGGGTGCGCAACCTGGGCTCCAGCGGGCTCGCGGCCCGGGCGCTGTCCGCCGTGGACACCGCGCTCTGGGACCTGAAGGCGAAGCTGCTGGGCGTGCCGCTCGTCCGGCTGTTCGGCCAGGCGCGCCCCGCCGCGCCCCTCTACGGCAGCGGCGGCTTCACCAGCTACACGGACCGTCAGCTCCAGGCGCAGCTCACGGGCTGGGCGGCGGCGGGCATCCCCCGCGTGAAGATGAAGGTGGGCACCCATGCGGACGCGGACCCCGCCCGCGTGCGCGGCGCGCGCGAGGCCCTGGGCCCCGGGCCCGCGCTCTTCGTGGACGCCAACGGCGCGTACACCGTGAAGCAGGCGCTGGCGCTTGCAAGGGACTTCCGCGAGGCCGGCGTGTCCTGGTTGGAGGAGCCCGTCTCCAGCGACGACCTGGCCGGCCTGCGCCGCGTGCGCGACGGCGGGCCGCGGGGCTGGACATCGCCGCGGGCGAGTACGGCGACAGTGGCCTGTACTTCCGCCGCATGCTGGAGGCGGGCGCGGTGGACGTGCTCCAGGCGGACGCCACGCGCTGCCTGGGCTTCACCGGCTTCCTCCAGGCGGACGCGCTGGCGGAGGCCTTCCACGTCCCCTTGTCCGCGCACTGCGCCCCGGCCCTGCACCTGCACGTGGCCTGCGCCGCGCGGCGGCTGGTGCACATGGAGTACTTCCATGACCACGCGCGACTGGAGCGGATGCTGTTCGACGGCGTCCCGCCTCCCGTGGACGGCGCGCTGGCGCCAGACCTCTCCCGGCCCGGACTCGGGCTGGAGCTCAAACGGGCGGACGCCGCCCGCTTCGCGGTGGGAGCCTCCCCATGACCACGACCTTCCTGGACACCCTGCGCCACGTGCGCCGTCCTCGCGCCGTCACGCCTCGCGAGCGCAGGGAGGTGGACGTCGCGGGCCTGGAGCGCGAGCTGCGCCGCCGGCTGCGCGGCGACGTGCGCTTCGACGCGGGCGAGCGCGCGCTGTACGCCACGGACGCGTCCAACTACCGGCAGGTGCCGCTGGGCGTGGTGTATCCGCGCTCGGTGGAGGACGTGGTGGAGGCGGTGCGCCTGTGCAGGCAGTACGGCGCGCCCCTGACGTCCCGGGGCGGCGGCACGGCGCTCGCGGGCCAGACGTGCAACGTGGCGGTGGTGCTGGACTTCTCCCGGCACCTGGGCCGCGTGCTGCACCTGGACCCCGAGCGGCGGCTCGCCCGCGTGCAGCCGGGCACGGTGCTGGACGTGCTCCGCACGGAGGCCGTGAAGCGCCACGGCCTCACCTTCGGCCCGGACCCCGCCACCCACAACCGCTGCACGCTGGGCGGGATGCTGGGCAACAACTCCTGCGGCGTGCACGCGCAGATGGCCGGCCGCGTGGCGGACAACACCGAGTCCCTGGACGTCCTCACCTACGACGGCGTGCGCCTGCGCGTGGGCCGCACGTCCGACGCGGAGCTGGCGCGCCTGGTGCGCGAGCCCGGCCGCGTGGGCGAGCTCTACCGGGGCATGAAGGCGCTGCGCGACCGCTACGCCGACCTCATCCGCGCCAGGTTCCCGCACATCCCCCGCCGCGTGTCCGGCTTCAACCTGGACGAGCTGCTCCCGGAGAACGGCTTCCACGTCGCGCGCGCCCTGGTGGGCACCGAGGGCACCTGCGTCACCGTGCTGGAGGCCACGCTGAACCTGGTGCCGGAGCCGAAGGCCCGCTCCCTGCTGGTGCTGGGCTACCCGGACGTGTTCTCCGCCGCGGACGACGTCCCGGAGGTGGTGGAGGCGGGGCCCATTGGCCTGGAGGGCCTGGACGCGAAGCTGCTGGACGGGATGAAGCGCAAGCACCTGCACGTCGAGGACCTGCCGCTGCTGCCGGACGGCGAGGGCTGGCTGATGGTGGAGTTCGGCGGGGACTCCAGGGAGGAGTCGGACGCGAAGGCGCACGCGCTGATGGACCGGCTGAAGGCGCGGGGCCACGCGCCGTCCATGAGCCTCTTCGACGACAAGCACCAGGAGCACCTCCTCTGGGAGATCCGCGAGTCCGCCCTGGGCGCCACGGCGTTCATCCCGGGCGAGCCGGACGCGTGGCCCGGGTGGGAGGACTCGGCGGTGCCGCCGGAGCGCATGGGCGTGTACATGCGGGAGTTCCGCGCGCTGCTGGACCGCTTCGGCTACCAGGCGTCGCTCTACGGCCACTTCGGCCAGGGCTGCCTGCACTGCCGCATCAGCTTCGAGCTGAGCACGCGCGAGGGCGTCGCGCGCTACCGCCGCTTCGTGGAGACGGCGGCGGACCTGGTGGTGCGCCACGGCGGCTCGCTGTCCGGCGAGCACGGCGACGGCCAGTCCCGCGCGGAGCTGCTGCCCAGGATGTTCGGCGAGGAGCTGGTGCGCGCCTTCGGCGAGTTCAAGCGGCTGTGGGACCCGGAGGGCGGGATGAACCCGCGCAAGGTGGTGGACCCGTACCGGCTGGACGAGAACCTGCGCCTGGGCCCGCGCTACGCCCCCGCCGAGCCGCGCACGCACTTCCAGTTCCCGCAGGACCGGGGCAGCTTCGCGCGCGCCACCACGCGCTGCGTGGGCGTGGGCAAGTGCCGGCGCACGGACGGCGGCACCATGTGCCCCAGCTACATGGTGACGCACGAGGAGAAGCACTCCACGCGCGGCCGCGCGCACCTGCTCTTCGAGATGCTGCGCGGCGACGTGGTGGAGAAGGGCTGGAGGAGCCCGCACGTGAAGGAGGCGCTGGACCTGTGCCTGGCGTGCAAGGGCTGCAAGTCCGACTGCCCGGTGAACGTGGACATGGCCACGTACAAGGCGGAGTTCCTCAGCCACCACTACCGTGGCCGGCTGCGTCCCCGGCACGCGTATGCCTTTGGCCTGGTGATGTTCTGGGCGCGCGTGGGGGGGCGCATGCCGTGGCTGGCGAACTTCCTCACGCACGCGCCGGGGCTGCGCACGCTGGCGAAGGCGGCCGCGGGCGTGCAT
>NZ_JBKGHJ010000034.1:0-30772 GCF_046520365.1 Corallococcus sp. 4LFB | reverse complement strand
CTCCGAGCCACGACGCGACGCCTCCCTGCGCACTGCACGCGACGCGCGCGGTGCCCGTGGGCGGCCGCACGTGGCTGCGCGACCGCGACCTGGAGGACCTGCTCGTGGCGCGGTGGGACGCGTGGAGGCGGACGTCGCCCAGCGCCATCCCCAGCGCTTCCGCGAGGAGACGTCGGAGCTGGTCGCGGGGCTCCTCGAAGGCCTGCGCTCGGAGCTGGAGCGCGTGCAGGCGGACCTGGGTTCGCTGGTGGCCTCGCCGCTGTCGCTGTCCATGACGGTGCACCGCCACCCCGAGCCTTCGCCGGAAGTCGCGTCCGAAATCGCCTTCATCGTGTCCGTGGAGCGCGAGGGCTTCGTGCGCACGCGCCGGGTCGTCCGCGTGCCGGTGGCGAAGCTGGAGCAGCGCGGAGAGGGGCAGTGGCTGCCGACGTTCCGCCTGGGCCGCGAGCGCCTGGACGCGCTGCTCGCGCGCACGGAGGCCGCGTTCTGCCTCTTCCTGGTGCCCGCCTTCGTGCGCCCGGAGTGCTGGGTGGTGCCCGCGCGGCTGGCGCGGGCCCTGATGGAGACGCAGGGCGCCCTGTCCGGCGTGCCTCGCGACGCCGCGCAGGGGACCTCCCGGTCCCTGGCCCAGTGGCTGGTCTACGACGTGCTGGGCCTGTGGGTGGGCGACGAGCGGCCCGACGTGGTGGAGGCCGCGCGCGAGGGCGATGGCGCCGCGGAGTTCGTGGTGGACGTCACGGTTCGCTGACCCCGTGGAAAAAGCCCCCGGGAATTGTCCGGGAATATCCAGAAGCCCCGGCGTAAAGGCCCATGAGGGGTGCAGGAACACGCCTGGGAGGGGTCCCGGGACAACAGGTCCGTCCGTCGGCTGACGGAGAGCTGGCATGCCTCCACGCGCGCAGCGTCGCGCGTGTCTCCAGGGAAGGCAGAGGCATTCATCATGGAGACTTCGTTGCGTGCGGCGTGGGCCCTCCTGGGCCTGGCTGTCACGGCCGGACTGGGTGCGTGTGGCGCGGACGTGACGAGTCCCAGCTGTACGGCTCGGACTCCAGCGGCTACCGCGGCCGCTACGACGCGCTGTGGCCGCAGGCGCCCGAGGATCCTCCGCGCCTCCTGAAGCGCGGTCCACCACACGCCACCGGTCCCGGGGGGGAACCGTGTCCTCAATGAACCTTTCGAACGAGGAGTCCGCCGTGTCGCGTTTCCACTGCGAGCTGAAGCTGGAGCAGAAGGGGGCGCACGCGCGGACCCCGAATGAACGTCCGGGGACGTTCGTGGACGGGGTCCGGTGGCGTCAGTCGAGAGCACGGGGGCGGAGCGGATCCGCGGGGGGGCAACCGCCCGCGCGGCACGACGCGGAGGCCGTCGCGCCCGAACGGAGGCAGCCCCTCGCGGGGCCGGAGCGGGCGACCTTCGGAGACCTGGTGGCCACGTCCGTCGCGACGCGGGCCAGCTTCGAGCGCATGGCGTGCGCGGCGGCGTGCAGCGCCACGGTGCTGCTGGAAGGGGAGACGGGCACCGGCAAGAGCCGCGCGGCGCAGGCCATCCACCGCGCCGGAGCCCGCGCGAACGCGCCCTTCCTCGTCGTGGACTGCGGCGCGCTCCCGGCCAACCTCCTGGAGAGCGAGCTGTTCGGCCACGAGAAGGGGGCCTTCACCGGCGCCATCCAGCGGCGCGTGGGCGCCTTCGAGGAGGCCGACGGCGGCACCATCTTCCTGGACGAGATTGGCGAGCTGCCCGCCGAGCTCCAGCCGAAGCTCCTCCGCGTGCTGGAGAACCGGGAGATCCGCCGCCTGGGCTCCAACACGTACCAGCCGGTCAACGTGCGCGTCATCGCGGCCACGCACCGCGACCTGCGCCAGGAGGTCCAGGAGGGCCGCTTCCGCGCGGACCTCTACTTCCGCCTCGCGGTGGTGGGCATCTCCATTCCGTCACTGCGCGAGCGCACGGAGGACATCCCGTTCATCGTCGAGCGCATCCTCGCGGGGCTGGGCGCCACGCCCGAGCAACAGGCGAAGCTCACCACGCCGGACTTCCTCGCGCGGCTCCAGCGCGCCGCCTGGCCGGGCAACGTGCGCGAGCTGCGCAACCACCTGGAGCGCTGCCTCGTCTTCCAGGACGCGCTGCCGCCCACCACGCCGGAGGCCGCGAATCCCCTGGCTCCCACGGGTACTCGCGCGGTGGACCCGCTGCTGACGTACGCGGAGTCACGGCGCCGGGCGCTGGAGACCTTCGAGCGCGACTACGTCGAAGCGCTCCTCCAGCTCCACGGAGGCAAGGTGTCCCACGCCGCCGCCGCCGCGGACATGGACCGCGTCTACCTGTACCGGCTCCTGCGCAGACACGGCCTCAAGAGCTGATGTCTGTCTCGACTCGGGGTGAGTGAAAAAACCACGGCCATTGACTGGATTCCCGGTTTGTTGGACTTATCACGGCCTGGAGGCATTCCATGCACCGTGATTCGTGTCGCCTTGTCCCCGGGGCAATGATTGGCTGTCTTGCGTTGTTGTGGAGTGGCTGTGAGCCCATGGATGTATTGGCCTCACATGCCGACGGTTTCTCCAGCCAACGACAGGCGGTGACGCCCGCGTCACCGGAGACACTGCCCTCGACGCTGCTGGCCGACATCGCGGGAGCGCTGCCCGACAATCAATCGGTTCCGGTCCACCATCCGGACTACGTCGCGGCCACGAACAACCCCAATGTCCTGCTCACGGCCACGGCGGATGTCTGGGTGACGTTCGTGTCCGAAGGCGCCACCTTCCGCAACACGCTGGGCTTCTTCACGTACCCGGACGGCAGCCCTCCGGCCACCGTGGAGGAAGTGCAGAAGCATGTGGTCTTCCCCAACGCCTCGGCCTGGGGGGCGGGCGGTGAGCTCTACACGGGCGACCGTGTCCTGCTGGGACGGTTTCCCGCTGGAACGCGGGTGGGCTTCTTCCTGGTTGCTGATGGCTGGGACGGCGCCCAGGTGGACCTGGACAAGCTGACCTACTACTCCGTGGACGCGCTCAACCCGGAGACGACCGCCCCCAGAAGACGCCACGTCATGGCCGCCTACCATCTGGAGACGCAACGCCGGATCCTGGGTTTCGAGGACTTCAACCGCGACCACGAACAGTCCAACGACAACTTCAACGACGTTGTCTTCACCGTGCAGAGCGACCCGGTGTCCAGCGTGGACTCCGGCGGACCGACCCTCCCGGAGAAGCCCTGCCCGGAAGCACCTTCCGCGCAAGTGCATTCCTGCCAGGAGTTGCACCAGTACTGTCCTTCGCTGGGCAGTGGCGTCTATTCGCTGAATCCCTGCGGCACCCAGGCCTCGTCGTACTACTGCGACATGGCCACCGATGGAGGAGGGTGGACGCTCGCTGGCTGGCAGGCAGCCAATGCGAGGACGAACCTGGGCGTGTCGACACGCGGCACCGTGGGGGGCACGGACTGGTCGAAGAGCCTGGCCTGCGTCTCCTTCAGCAGTGTGATGGTCTTCAACCGCACCTTCGGGGAAAGCCATACCCAGACCTATGCGCCCGCGACCTGGAACTACTTCCAGACGAACATGGCCCTCGGCACGCCCGGAACGGCCTTCAAGCAGGGCGTCTACGGTCCGGCCAACTCGCAGATCATGATGGGGTGCATCAACTACAACTACAACGGCACCGTCAATCCGGGCGCGGGCTGCGATAGCGATTGGCAGGGCGGGTCGAAGGGGCACCTGGCGGACTACGCGGGCGAGTACTGCTCCGGAGGGCGGCTCGACTACACCTGGGCCTGGAGCAACGGCTCCACGTGCAGCCACCGGGGTGTCGCCTACACCTGGGGCTTCGCGATCCGCTGAGCGGATTTTTCACGGGTGGGGCGCGGACAGGTGTCGGAGAATCCGCCGCATGTCCGCTCCCATCCTCGACCTGCACGCGCTCCCGTCGATGCCCGCCACGCTCCTGCGCGCGGCGCTGCCCTTCGGGAAGTCCCGGGGCGGCACCGCGCTGCCGGACCTGACGCTGCGGGCGCACGGCTGCCGAGCCTCGCCCGTGCTGCTGGAGCGCTACCGCGCCGCGTGCGGCTTCGACGCCGACGGCTTCCTGCCGCTCACGTACCCGCAGGTGCTCGCGACGCCGCTGCACCTGCGGCTCCTGGGCCTGCCCGACTTCCCGTACTCCGCGCTGGGCATCGTGCACGTGCGCAACCACCTCCAGCAGCACCGCCGCCTGCCGGACACCGCCGCGCTCACCGTGGCCTGCCGCTTCGACGGCCAGCGCGAAGTGCCCGCCGGCCACGAGTTCGACCTCCAGACGCGCGTGGAGGCCCAGGACTCGGGCGAGCTGCTGTGGGAGGCCGTCAGCACCATGCTGCGCCGCCACGCCCCCCGGAAGGACAGGGACGCCGCGCGCAAGGCCCCGCCTCCCGAGGACGCCCGCTTCGCGTCCAGCCGCCCCGCGGCCTGGAGCATCCCCGCCGACACCGGACGCCGCTACGCGCGGGCCTCCGGCGACTTCAACCCCATCCACCTCACCGCCGTCACCGCGAAGCCCTTCGGCTTCCCGCGCGCCATCGCGCACGGCATGTGGACGCTCGCGAGGTGCGTGGCGGAGCTGGGGGAGGCGGCCCAGGCGGACGCGCTGCGCCTGGACTGCGACTTCAAGAAGCCCCTGCTGCTGCCCTCCCGGGTGACGTTCCAGACGGCTCGCGAGTCCGCGGGCGTGGCGTTCCGGGTGCTGTCGGAGGAGGGGAAGCCGCACCTCGTGGGGCGGCTGGGCTAGCGGAACGGGCGACGCGCCGGCGGGCCGGAGAGGGGCCCGCCAGCCGCGTCAGTCACTCAGCTCCGGCAGGTCCGGCAGGCTGTCCGGGTCCAGCTTCATCAGGGCGCACAGCCGGCTCAGCGTGGGGATGGTGGGGACCATCACCCCTCGCTCGACGCGGGCCAGGACTTCCACGCCCAGCTCCAGATGCTCCGCGACTTCCTCCATGGAGAGCCCCGCCTGCTGCCGCGCTGCCTTCAGCGCGGCGCCAAGCGCTTCGGCCCGCTCTCTCCGACTCTGTGTCATCCCCCGAGCATGGCGCCATCCGGCCCTCTCGTCACTTGAATCCCACACGCCCCCCTCGTGGACGGCGGCCCGGCCGGGGAGCGCCTCCCCGGGACGTGAAGTCCCCAACAGCCCGCTCCCCCCGGGGTCCAGGCCTCCGCCAGCCCTTGCTGATCCCCGGCCCCACGGCCCCGGGCCGGCTCCTTCCGGGACGGCGGCGGGTGGGGTGGCCACGCGTCCCGGGCATGCGCACGCTGCTCCCTGAGGAGGGGCCTTGCGCATTGGCGCCGGGCAGGGGCTGTGTTACGCCGCCGCACCCCGACTTCCATCTTTGGGACTCCAATCGAGGAGAAGTGAATGACCCGTCGTCACGTGCGCGTCGTCGGCGCGATGCTCCAGAACGAGATGGGTCGCTACCTCATCACCCAGCGTCCTCCCACCGCGTCGCTGCCCCTGTTGTGGGAGTTCCCGGGCGGCCGGGTGGAGGAGGGGGAGCACGACGCGGTGGCGCTCGCCCGCGAGCTCCAGGAGGAGATGGGGGTCCGCATCGAGGTGCTCGAGCAGGTCATGCACACCCACCACGAGTACCCGACCTACGACATCGACTTCCGCGTGTTCCGCTGCCGCCTGAGCGACCCGGACGCGGAGATCCACCACCTGCGCGTGCATGACCACCGCTGGGTGGCGCTGGAGGAGATGGGCCAGTACCGCTTCCCCGACGCGGACGCCAAGACGCTGGCCCGGCTGCTGGACCTGGATCACTGACCGTGCGCCGCCCGACCGTGCGCTTCGCCATGCGCTTCGCCGCCGCCGCGGGCCTCCTGCTGTCCGCCGCCTGCTCCAGCTCCCGCCCCACGCCCACCGGCGACACCGCCCCGGACGCCGGCCTGCGGCAGGTGCCCGCCACGGGCCTCGAGGGCTGCCTGCTCTACACGGACGGCCATCAGACGGGCGCCGTGCCCCGCCAGGTCCCGGAGCTGTCCGGGCTGGCCGCCAGCCAGAAGCACCCCGGCATCTTCTGGGGACACAACGACTCCAACAACCCCTTCGAGCTGTTCGCCCTGGATGAGACGGGCGCGGTGAAGGCCACGCTCACGCTCACCGGCGCGGATCCGCGCGACATCGAGGACGTCGCCGTGGGCCCGTGCGCGCCGGGCGGCAAGGAGACCTGCGTCTTCCTGGCGGACACCGGCGACAACTTCGAGCGCCGCAAGGAGGTGCGCCTGTTCCGGCTGCCCGAGCCCGCGGCCGTGCAGGACGCCACGCTCCCGGTGGAGACGCTGCTCTTCACCTACGAGGACGGTCCCCACGACGCCGAGTCGCTCATCGTCGACGACCGCTCCGGCCAGGTGGGCGTGCTCACGAAGACGCGCGCGTCGCTGGGCGACCTGTACGCCGTGGAGGGGCTGAGGCCCGGCGCCACGGGCAGGGCGCGCAAGCTGGGCACCCTGCGCGTGCCGGACGACGTGGACCGCCTGTCCACCGCCGCCACCCTGCACCCCTCCGGCCAGCGCCTGCTGGTACGCACGTACACCCGCGTGTGGGAGCTGCGCAGCCCGGACGCGAAGCGGCTGGAGGACTTCGTCCAGGCGCAGGTGGTGGAGGTGCCGGGCGCCAGCCAGGCCCAGGCGGAGGCCGTGACGTTCCTCCAGGACGGCCGCGGCTACCTGTTGGGCAGTGAGTTCGTGGGCGAGCCCTGGTTCGCGTCGACTGCCGCTGATCGGACAGTCGGGCCCGCGTTCGTTGTCGTCCAATCACGCCCTGCGGTTGACGGCTTGGCGGAGGTGACCATCTTTGGCCGGCTGAGGGAACCGTCATACGACATGGTGTCGTTTGTACGGGGGAGGGGGAGGGCGAGCGTGCCGACGATGAAGCCACAGGACCTGCCGCCGGGGATGGGCCCGCGCGGAAAGAAGAGCGACAAGCCAACACCCACGAAAGGTGGGTTCAAGTTCGGCTCACCACTGGGCTACATCCTCCTGCTCGTCCTGGGGTTCCTGCTGTTCCGGAACGTGTTTCAGGACGCGGGCGTGCGCCGGGTGTCGTACAGCCAACTGCGCGACGCGGTGGAGAACAACCAGTTCAGCCGCGTCCAGATTTCAAACGAGTGGGTGAAGGGCTTCCTCAAGGAGAACACCCAGCCGCCTCCGGGCGAGCGGGGCACGCTGCGCAGCGAGCCCAGCGCCCTGCCGTGGATGGCCTACCGCGTCCCCGGTGACGAGGGCCTGGTGCCCCTGCTGGAGCAGAAGGGCATCCAGTTCGAGGCCGTCCCGCAGTCGAGCTTCAGCGAGGTGTTGTGGATCTGGCTCATCCCGATGGGCCTCCTCATCCTCTTCTGGAGCTTCATGATGCGCCGGATGTCCGGCGGCATGGGCCAGGGGCCGCAGAGCGTCATGTCCTTTGGCAAGACGCGCGCGAAGGTGCAGGCGGAATCCGACACCGGCGTGGGCTTCAAGGACGTGGCCGGCGTGGACGAGGCCGTGGACGAGCTGCGGGAGATCGTCGAGTTCCTCAAGACGCCGGAGAAGTTCCGCCGTCTGGGTGGCCGCATCCCCAAGGGCGTGCTGCTCGTGGGCCCTCCGGGCACGGGCAAGACGCTGCTGGCCCGGGCCGTGGCGGGTGAAGCGGGCGTGCCCTTCTTCAATCTCTCCGGTTCGGAGTTCGTGGAGATGTTCGTGGGCGTCGGCGCGGCCCGTGTCCGCGACCTCTTCGCCCAGGCCACCGCGAAGGCGCCGTGCATCATCTTCATCGACGAGCTGGACGCCATCGGCAAGAGCCGCAACTCGGGCGTGGCCGGCGGCCATGACGAGCGGGAGCAGACGCTCAACCAGCTGCTCGCGGAGATGGACGGCTTCGACAGCCGCGCGGGCCTCATCATCCTGGCGGCGACGAACCGCCCGGAGATCCTGGACAGCGCGCTGATGCGCCCGGGCCGCTTCGACCGGCAGGTGCTGGTGGACCGCCCGGACAAGCGCGGCCGCGAGCGCGTGCTGGAGATCCACGCCAAGGGCGTGAAGCTGTCCTCCGACGTGGACCTCAAGGTGATTGCCTCGCGCACGCCGGGCTTCGCCGGCGCGGACCTGGCCAACGTGGTGAACGAGGCGGCGCTGCTGGCCGCGCGCAAGAACCGCGACGCGGTGATGCGGGCGGACTTCGAGGAGGCCATCGAGCGCGTGGTGGCGGGCCTGGAGAAGAAGAACCGCCGCATGAACGAGCGCGAGAAGGAGATCGTCGCGCACCACGAGGCGGGCCACGCGGTGGTGGGCTGGATGCTGCCCTACGCGGAGCGGGTGACGAAGGTGTCCATCATCCCGCGAGGCCTGGCGGCGCTGGGCTACACCATGTCGCTGCCCCTGGAGGACCGCTACCTCATGTCGCTGGACGAGCTGCGCGACAAGATGGCGGGCATGATGGGCGGCCGCGCGGCGGAGGAGATCTTCATCGGCGAGGTGTCCACCGGCGCGTCCAACGACATCAAGCAGGCGACCGAAATCGCCAAGATGATGGTCCGCGACTACGGCATGAGCACGCTGGGGCCGGTGGCGCTGAGCGGTGAGCAGGGGCCGGGTTTCTTGCGGTCCGCGGGCCTGCCGGAGTCGCGCACCTACTCCGAGCAGACGGCGCGGATGATCGACGAGGAGGTCCGCAAGATGGTCTCCGAGGCGCTCGACCGCGCCCGGGAGGTCCTCAACGTCCACCGCGACAAGGTGGAGGCCCTGGCCGCGCGCCTGCTGGCGACGGAGGTCATCGAGGAGGAGGCGATGATCACCATCCTGGGGCCCAAGGTGCAGGCGCAGCGCGGCCTGCTCCACCCGGAGGCCCGCGCGGTCATCTCCGCGCACCCCGTGGGAGGCATGGAGTCCGAGCCGGTGGTGCCGCCCACGCAGCACGCGGAAGGCAAGCTGGACTCCTGAGCTGAGCCTGCCTGCCCTCCGGGCAGCCATTCGCCCACCGGATCCACCGCCAGCCTGCGGTGGCCGGTGGGCGAAATTACTTTCCAACGACAAGGAGGCGTCGCCGTGGAGAACCGGATCGGAAAGAGCTACGTCGCGCGCAAAGCGTTGTTCGCCAAGGGCCTGAAGGACGGCCGGCTCACGGTACAGGAGATCGAGGAGGCGCTGCCCCCGGGGACGCTGACGGCCGCCGAGCGGTGGCTCCTCTACTACTCCCTTCGTGCCGCCCAGGTGGAGATCATCGACGAGGTGACGGGACAGGTGGATCACGGCTTCATGGCGGAAGCGCCGCCCGCGGCCCCCTCCAACCACTAGGCGCGTTGACAGGGCCGCCCTCGCGGTTACGTTCGCGCCGCTCATCGAGGTCCGCTTCTTCCAACCCCTGGCGCAGGTTCGACAATGGACGGCAATCCCCGCAGCGACGAGACCCCGGAGACGCAGGCCCCCGCCGACAGCGAGGCGGAGGGCGCGTCCGCCGACACGCAGGCCGAGGCCGCCCAGGATGGCGAGGTGGCGCGGCTCCAGGCGGAGCTGGAGGCGTCGCGCCGCCGGGTGAACGAGCTGGCCCGGGGGCTCCAGGACCTCACCAAGGACCGGGAGGAGTTCAAGCAGCGCATCACCCGCGAGCGCGAGCGGATGCTCGACGTGGAGCGCGGCAACGTGGCCCGCACGCTGCTGGAGGCCATCGACGAGCTGGACCTGGTGCTGGCCAACAGCCAGCAGGACACCTCGCCCCTGGTGCAGGGCGTGCGGATGATCCGCGACAGCCTGCTGTCCAAGGCCCAGGCCACCGGCATCGAGCGCCTCCAGGTGGTGGGGCGCCCGTATGATCCGAACGTCGCCGAGGCGGCGGACATGGAGGTGACGCCGGTGGAGGGCGACGACCAGAAGGTGGTCGCCGAGTTCCGCGCCGGCTACCGCCTGAAGGACCGCATCATCCGCCCCGCCCGGGTGAAGGTGGCCCGGTACGTGGCCCCGGCCCAGGCCTGAGCAGCCCCTCCTCCTGCCCGCGTCCCCAGGAAGCAGGGGCGCGGCCGGGAAGGGCGGGGGCCGCCGGTCTGTTGGGCCCTGACGCCATGGCCCGCCGTGTAAGCTGCCGTCCCGTGTCCGTCCGACTGCTCAGCGTCCTGCTCGTGGTGGCGCTCGCCCCGGTGGCGGGAGCCTCCGAGGATCCGCTCACGCCCTGGCTCCAGGCCCGGGTGCGCGAGCACATCGCCTTCTTCACCTCCCCGACGCCCGCGACGACGGACGCCCCCGCCCCCGCGGGCGTGTCCTCGCTCTGGCGCGAGCGCCCGGCGGGCTACCCCGGGCCTGCCCCGCTTCACGCCGCCCACGTCGCTGGCGCCGCTGA
Source organism: Corallococcus sp. 4LFB (assembly GCF_046520365.1). Lineage (NCBI taxonomy): Bacteria > Pseudomonadati > Myxococcota > Myxococcia > Myxococcales > Myxococcaceae > Corallococcus > Corallococcus sp. 4LFB. The sequence goes on along the minus strand of NZ_JBKGHJ010000034.1, from coordinate 20,444 downwards.
TCCGCGCGGTGGAGGCGGGCGTGGTGAACATCACCACGGTGGGGCCCGGCGCGGTGGCGGGCGCGGTGAAGCGCTCCACCGGCTCCGGCTTCGTGCTGACGCCCGACGGGCTCGTCGTCACCAACAACCACGTCGTCGCCAACGCGCAGGGCCCGGCGGTGTACCCGTCCGGCTCCGGCGTCACGCCCGGCAGGGACGGCCCCCGCGAGGTGCCGGTGCAGCAGGTGTCCGTGCGGCTGGCGGACGGCCGCGAGTTCCCCGCGGACGTGGTGGGCCGCGACGCGTCCACGGACGTGGCGCTCCTGCGGCTCAACGGCGCCGGGCTGGGGACGCTGCCGGCGGTGTACCTGGGGGACTCCGACGCGCTGGAGGTGGGGGACTGGGTGGTGGCCATCGGCAACCCGTTCGGCCTGGACCACTCGGTGGCGCACGGCATGATTTCGGCGAAGGAGCGCGTGCTGGGCGTGGGCCAGTTCGACGACTTCATCCAGACGGACGCGCTCATCAACCCCGGCAACTCCGGCGGCCCCCTCTTCAACATGAAGGGCGAGGTGATTGGCGTGAACACCGCCATCATCAGCGAGGGGCAGGGCATTGGCTTCGCGGTGCCCATCAACCTGGTGAAGGACCTGCTGCCCAACCTGCGGGAGAACGGGAAGCTGGAGCGCGGCTGGCTGGGCGTCGTCATCAACGAGGACGGCGCGGACGCCACCGCCACGGCGCCGGTGGTCAAGGACGTCTACCGCGGCAGCCCCGCCGCCCAGGCGCACATCCGTCCCGGGGACCGGCTGGTGGCGGTGAACGGCCGGCCCATTGGCAGCTACCTCCAGCTCCTGCGCAAGGTGGCGCTCCTGGCGCCGGGCACGGAGGCGAAGCTGACGCTCTTGCGCGACGGCGGCACCCAGGAGGTGGCGGTGCGGCTGGTCGCCCGGCCCGCGCAGGAGGCCACCGAAGGGCTCTCCCACCGGGGCGGCAGCTCCGCGAACGACCTGGGGCTGGTGCTGCGGGACCTGACGCCGGAGGTGGCGGCGCCCTGGGCTACGAGGCCTTCCTGGGCGCGCTCGTGTCCGGCGTGGTGCCGCGCAGCCCGGCGGAGCAGTCCGGCCTGCGCGCGGGCGACGTCGTCATGGAGGTGAACCGCCGCCGGGTGAAGGACGCCGCCGGGGTGAAGGCCGCCCTGGAGCGGGGCAGCGCCGGGGCCAGCATCCTCCTGCGCGTGCAGCGGGGCGACGCGCTCCAGTACATCGCCATCGCCCGCTGACTTACGGCCGCGGCCCGCCGCTACTTCCTGGCCGCGTCCTTGCCGTTGAGCCACAGCCCCAGCTGGTTGCCGGTGCGGCCCTCGGTGACGAGGATGGCCTCGATGCGGGCGTTGACGCCGTAGTGCTTCCCGCCGCCCTTCTTGGGCAGCGTCCACACCGACTGCGGCGTGAAGACGACCTGCGCGCGCACGCCCCGCGCCCGGAACATGCGGTCGAACGTGCCGCCGTTCCACATGTCCGGCGCCGTGCCGCTCACCGTGAGGTAGTTCATCACCGGGTTGCCCTGTGAGTCCGTCTTCTTCGGCGCGCCGTGGGACAGCCCGTACTTCCCGCCCGAGAAGAAGGGCGTGATGTTGATGGTGAACTCGTTGGTGCCGGGGTTGAAGTCGCCCGGGGACAGCATGCCCGCGTCGTCCTCGGTGATGATCATGTAGAGGCGCTTGCCCGTGTACTTCTTGCGGAAGGCCTCCGCCTGCTGCTTGCACCGCGGATCCACGAGCGCCCCGTCGCACTCGCCCACGTACTTCTCCAGGAAGGCCCCCAGGCCACCCAGGGGCTCGGACTCGTCACGCAGCTTCGCGAAGCGCGAGTCCACGTCGGCCAGGGCGAGCGTGGGCACCAGGAGGGCAAAGGCGGCGGCCAGGAAGCGATTCACGGCGGGAACTCCGGAAAAAAGGGGGAAGGACAGCCCCTGGGATGGTGCCACCGAAGGCCGCTCCGGCGGCAGCGCTTTCCCGTGAAAGGGACATGGTGCGTCATGGTGTGTCATGGTGGATGTAGGTGATTATTTGCCTACATCTGGCTACCGTGTAGTTTGCCCCTGTCCCCACCTGTTTCGGAGCCCTCCCGCATGAACACGCAGCCCCAGGAACGCCGCTCCAATCTTCGCTTCGACAAGATCTTCACCGTGTACCTGTCCACGCAGGACGGGATGATGCGGGGCATTGGCCGCAACATCAGCGCGCGGGGCATGTTCATCGAGGTGCGCGACTCGCTGGGGTTGGGCGAGAAGCTGAAGGTGACGTTCGCGGGCGAGGACGGCACGGAGATGACGTGCCTGTGCGAGGTCCGCTACCAGGTGGCGCTGGCCTTCGGCCGCAAGGACGGGCGGCCCGGCAACAGCCGCGGGGTGGGGCTGCGCATCGTGGCGTACGAGACCCTGGATGACGCGCCGCTGCTCCTGGTGGACCGCGAGCGGGTGATGCACTGAAACACCACGGGGCACGGCCCTTCCCCGGTTGAGCGGGAAGACACCGTGCCCCGGGGGGGCGACGCGGGAGCCGGACGGGCCGGTTACTGCGAGAAGCCTTCCAGCAGGTAGTGGGCCTCGATGCGCTTGAGCGCGAGGATCATCGCGGCGCAGCGGCTGTCCACCGTCTTCCCGATGCAGTACGGGCGGCTGTCGTGCATCTCCGTCTTGCGCGGCTGGTTGCGCGAGATGTCCCGGATGATGCGGTAGTTGCGCTTCATGGCGCGCTCGAGGCGCTGATCGACCTCCGCCTCGCTCCAGCGCTCCATGCGCTTGTTCTGGATCCACTCGTAGTAGGACACCGTCACGCCGCCGGCGTTGGCGATGATGTCCGGGATGAGCTCGATGCCGCGCTTCTGCAGGACGCGGTCGGCCTCCGGGGTGGTGGGGCCGTTGGCGCCCTCCGCGATGAGCTTCACCTTGAGGCGCTCCGCGACGTCCGCGGTGATCTCCCCGCCGAGCGCCGCCGGGACGAGGATGTCCGCCTGGACGTCCCACAGGTCCTTCTTGTCGATGCGCTGGGCGCCGGGGAAGCCCACGACGGAGCGCTTGAGGTTCTTCGGGTCCGCCACGTAGGTGGCCAGCGCGTTCACGTCGATGCCGTCGCCGTTGAAGATGGTGCCGTCGGCGTCGTTCACCGCGAGCAGGCGCGCGCCCATGTTCCCCAGGATCATGGCGGCGTGGCTGCCCACGTTGCCGAAGCCCTGGATGACGAAGGTCTTGCCCTTCACGCTCTCGCCGCGGTCGGCGTAGTAGTCCTCGATGCAGAACGCGACGCCCTGGCCGGTGGCCTTGCCGCGGCCTTCGGAGCCGCCGATGCGCACGTCCTTGCCGGTGACGATGCCGCGCAGGTTGTGGCGCTCGCGCTCACCGTCGGAGAACTGGCGGTAGAGCAGCGCCATGATCTCCGGGTTGGTGCCCACGTCCGGCGCCGGGATGTCGATGTTCGGCCCGATGAGGCTCTTGAGCCGGTACATGAAGCGCAGGGTGATGGCCTCCAGCTCCTCGCGGCCGTACTCGCGCGGGTCCAGCTGGATGCCGCCCTTGCCGCCGCCGAACGGGACCTCCGAGATGGCCGTCTTCCAGGTCATCTCCGCGGCGAGTGCCTTGAAGAGGTCCAGGGACACCTCGCGGTGGTAGCGCAGGCCGCCCTTGTAGGGGCCACGGGCCTGGTTGTGCTGGACGCGGTAGGCCTTGAAGCGCTGCGACTCACCGGGGACCAGCTGGTAGACGTGACCGTCCGGCAGGCGCAGGTGGCCGTGGCGGATGGCGACGTCGGAGCCCAGCAGGGCGCGGCCGTTGAGGATCAGGTTGCCGTTGGCCAGGCGCTCCAGGCCGTCCGGGTTGCGCACCTGGGTGACGGGCAGGTCGGAGAAGGCCTTGGCCTCCTCGGGGAGCAGCGGCACGAGCCGGTCCTTGAGCTTCGCTGTGACGTAGAAGATGTGCTCGTAGTCGGGCTCTTCGAGCTCCAGACGCACCCGCTTGTCCAGGCCGATGAGATCCGCCGCGAAATTGAAGATCTCCATCGCCTCCGTGTAGATGGTGCGCTTGGGCGTGGGGGCCGGGGCGCGCATGAAAGTCTCTTCGCTGGCCATGATGGAACGTGCTCCTTGAGGGCCCTCCTGGAATGGGGGCCGCTGGGGAAAGCGGTGCCCTTATGTGCATAGGCGCCCCGCGAGTTCAACCGCTCTGGCAGGCGGCCGTCCCCCCACTTTATGGAGAAAAGTCGCGGACTTAGCCGACGCGGTGTGTCACTCCGCCGGATGCACCGTGTCATCGATGTCAGGGCTTCTGGGGGATAGAAGCGGGCGTGGGGGAGGGCGCTTGAAAAGGCGCGGAGAAACTCCTTGCCCGGTCCGGATGCGGGTGGTACTTACCGCGCCGCTTTCGGTGCGCCGACATAGCTCAGTTGGTAGAGCAACTGATTCGTAATCAGTAGGTCTCCGGTTCAAATCCGGATGTCGGCTCCAAGAAGAGAAAGGCCGGTTGCCCCTGGGGCAGCCGGCCTTTTTCGTTTCCTGGGGCTGGAGCCCGGCGCCTTCAGCGGACCGGGGCCGCGGTGGCGGGCGTCGCGTGCACGCCGCCCGGGTGAAGGGGGCTGGCGCTTCAGGCGGCGTGCGGCGAAGGCGCCCCGTGCCCGCAGGCGCGGTTGGCCGGGACGGCGATGTCGATCTTCCGGGGCTTGGGCAGGTGGAGGTTCTCCATGATGTGGATGAACTCCTCGCGGCTCTTGCCGGCCACGCGCGGGTTGTGCCGCTTCTCCTCGGCGATGCTCGTCACCATGTGCCCGTGGTAGTCGTGCCCGGGGTAGACGAGCGTGTCGTCCGGCAGGCCGAAGAGGACGCGGGTGAGGCTGTCGTAGAGGTGGCTCGCGTTGCCGTTCTGGAAGTCGGTGCGGCCATTGCCGCGCACGAGCAGCGCGTCCCCGGTGAAGACGCGGTCCCCGAGCAGGTAGCTGAGGCTGTCGTCCGTGTGGCCCGGGGTGGCGAGCACCTTGAAGACGAGCTGCCCCACGCGCAGCTCGTCCCCGTGGCGTGCATGGACGTTGGCGCAGGCCGCGCCCCCCACGCCCCCCACCACCGTGGCCTGCGTGCGCTCGCGCAGCACGCCGGAGCCGGTGACGTGGTCCGCGTGCACGTGGGTGTCGAAGACGTGGGTGAGCGTGAGGCCCAGCTCGCCCACCAGCTTCAGGTCCCGGTCGACCTGTTCGAGCACCGGGTCGATGAGGACGGCATGGCGCGTGGCCTCGTCGCCGAGGAGATAGGTGTACGTCGAGGTATCGGGGTCGAAGAGCTGGCGGAAGATCATGGTGAAGCCTCCTGCCCATGAGAGCCGGGGGACGGGGAAAAGGATTCAGGCGTCCGCTGCCCCGGCGGACTGGAGGCCCGCTGAACCCTCCCGCCCGGACCCTGGCTCTCACGGGACAGCCCTTCCTCCTCCCCCTGCTGGGCGGGGCGCGACGCACGCTCCGTCGCGCGCCGAACGCAAGGGGTGAATCCTTTGCGTCCTGCTTGGGCTCAAACCCCCCGGACCCATCGCAGGGAGCTTGAACGTGCCTCAACTTCAGGAGCAACCCGGGAGCAGTGCGCCCCCCGTCACGTCCGTCGCCGCGTCCGAGCGCCACCGGGTGCTCATCATCGGTGGAGGCACGGCGGGGCTCACCGTCGCCGCACGGCTGAGGCGCAAGGGCGTGCGGGGCGTGGCGCTCATCGAGCCCTCGGCGCATCACTACTACCAGCCGCTGTGGACGCTGGTGGGCGGCGGCGCCGCGAACATCGAGAGCACCCAGCGCCCCCAGGCCGACTTCATCCCGAAGGGGACGAAGTGGATCCAGGACTGGGCGGAGGAGGTGGACCCCGTCCGGCAGGAGGTGCGCACGCGGGGCGGGGCGCGCGTGGGCTATGACTTCCTCGTGGTCGCACCCGGCATCCAGCTGGACTGGGACAAGGTGCGCGGCCTGCGCGAGGCGCTGGAGACGCCCTTCGTGTCCAGCAACTACGACTTCCGGCTGGCGCCGAAGACGTGGGAGATGGTGCGGGCGTTCCAGGGGGGCACGGCCCTCTTCACGCACCCGGCCACGCCGGTGAAGTGCGCGGGGGCGCCGCAGAAGATCATGTACCTGGTGGCGGACCACCTGCGCCGCAGCGGGCTCGCCGGGAAGTCGCGCGTCGTCTTCGGCTCGGCCTGCAAGGCCATCTTCGGGGTGAAGCCGTTCGCGGACGTGCTCGACGGCGTGGTGAAGCGCTACGGCATCGAGACGCGGTTCTGCCACAACCTCGTCGAGATCCGCCCCGACCGGCGCGAGGCGGTCTTCGCGGTGACGCGGGAGGGACGGGAGGAGCAGGTGACGGTGGGTTACGACATGCTCCACGTCACGCCGCCGCAGAGCGCGCCGGACTTCATCAAGGCGAGCCCGCTCGCCCACAAGCAGGGCCCGAACGCGGGCTGGGTCAAGGCCGACAAGCACACCCTTCAGCACCCGGACTACCCGAACGTCTTCGCGCTCGGGGACGCGAGCGACCTGCCCACGTCCCGCACCGGCGCGGCCATCCGGGCCGAGGCCCCGGTGCTGGTGGAGAACCTGCTCGCCGTCATGGAGGGGAAGGCCCCCGCCGCCCGGTACAACGGCTATGCCTCCTGCCCCCTGGTGACGGGCTACGGAAAGCTGCTGCTCGCCGAGTTCGACTACGACGGCAAGCCCGCGCCGAGCCTCCCGTTCATCGACACCCTGATGGAGCGCCGCGACATGTGGCTGCTCAAGAAGTATGGGTTACCGCGCCTGTATTGGGACTTCATGCTCCGCGGGCGCGCATAGCGCCCGGGCTCGAGGCCGTGCGGGTGTCTGGGCTCATCTCTTCGGCACGGGCTGCGCGCTCCTGCTATGTCTTCCCAGGCGGATGTCTGGGAAAGGCATTCTGGCCGCCGGGCGCTCTTTCCGGAAACGGAGGCGGCGCGGCGCCAGGAGGAGGCGACGGGCGGATGTCGACGCGAACCGATGCGCAGCTGCAGGAGGCCGCGCGCGCTGGGGATGACGCGGCCCTGGAGGAGCTCCTCGCCCGTCACGAGAAGCAGGTGTACCGCTTCGGCCTGCGCATGTGCGGCTCCGAGGAGGACGCCAAGGAGGTGCTCCAGGAGACCCTGTTGGCGGCCTTCCGGGGCATCCACGCGTTCCGCGGCGAAGCGGAGCTCTCCACCTGGCTGTACCAGGTGGCCCGCACGCACTGCCTGCGCCTGCGCCGCCGGCGCGTCGGCGTGCCCGAGTCCTTCCAGCCGCTCGACTCTCCCGCCGCCACGCACGTGCCCGCGGAGGAGGCGACGCCGGACATGGTCTCCCATGCGCGGCAGATGGGGGAGGCGCTGCAGGCGGCCATCCTCGCGCTACCGGAGTCGCACCGGGAGGCGCTCATCCTCCGGGACGTGGAGGGGCTCTCGGCGGAGGAGGCCGCGCAGGTGGTGGGCATCGAGGTGCGGGCGCTCAAGAGCCGGCTGCACCGCGCGCGGCTCCAGCTGCGCGAGCACCTCTCCACCCTCATGGGCGAGGGCGCCCAGGGCCAGGAGCACGGGTGCCCGGAGCTGGCGCGGGAGCTGGCGGAGTTCGCCGCGCAGGAGGTGGATCAGGCCACCTGCGTGCGCCTGGAGGACCACCTGGCGCGCTGCCCGCGCTGCGCCGGGACGTGTGATTCGCTCAAGCGCTCGGTGTCGCTGTGCCGCCGCATCCCCCGGGGACGCGGTGCCCGCGCCCGTGCGAGCGGCGGTGCGGCAGGCCCTGTCTCGCGCCGTGCCTCCCTGAGGGGGCCACCGGACCCGGCGCAGGCGTCCGCCGCGAGCGCCGGGGCGAGCGGGGGAGGGAGGGGCTGGCCGGCGGACCCGCTGGAGAGCTGAACCCGGCGATAAGCGCAACGCTTGCCGCCCGCCTGTCTCCCCTGGTGTGAACGGGGAATCCATCGCAGAACACCGCCCGTTAACCGGCGTGTTCGAGCACCCGTGCGGAGCGCTCCTGACAGCCCGCCGGTCCTCTTTGGAGCAATGCCGTGAGCAGTCTCATGAAGGAGTCCGTGCTGCGCGTGCATCACTGGACCGACACCCTGTTCAGCTTCGTCACCACGCGCGACCCGGGCTTCCGCTTCGCCAGCGGCCAGTTCACGATGATGGGCCTGGAGGTCGAAGGCCGGCCGCTGCTGCGCGCCTACAGCATGGTGAGCGCGCACTATGACGACCACCTCGAGTTCCTGAGCATCAAGGTGCCCGGCGGGCCGCTGACCTCCCGGCTGCAGCACCTGAAGGAAGGGGACCAGGTCCTCGTCAGCAAGAAGGCGACGGGCACGCTGGTGCTCAAGCACCTGCTGCCCGGCAGGAACCTCTACATGCTGAGCACCGGCACGGGCCTGGCGCCGTTCCTCAGCCTCGCGAAGGACCCGGAGATGTACGAGCAGTTCGACCGGGTCATCCTCACGCACACCTGCCGGCGGGCCGAGGAGCTGGCCTACCACGACCTCTTCCTCCATGAGCTGCCGCACAACGAGTTCTTCGGGGAGCTGGTGAAGCAGAAGCTCACGTACTACCCGAGCGTCACGCGTGAGGACTTCCGCAACACGGGCCGCATCACCGACCTCATCCAGAGCGAGAAGCTGTTCAAGGACGTGGGCCTGCCGCCGCTGAACCCGGAGGTGGACCGCGTGATGCTCTGTGGCAGCCCCGGCATGCTCGCGGACCTCACGACCATGCTGGAGGAGCGCGGCTTCCGTGAGGGCACGCCTGGTGAGGCCGGGCACTACGTCACCGAGAAGGCCTTCGCGGAGCGCTAGGTTCAAAGCACGCTCTTGGCGAGCGCCACCAGCACCTCGATGAAGCGCCGGTCGGCGAGGAGCAGGGGCACCATGGGCGCCATGGCCGCGCCGAGGACGGCCACTGCCGCACGGATGTCGATGGGGAACCATCGCATGCGGCGCGCGGTGGTGAAGGACGTTCCCAGATCCGTGAGGGAGGAGAACTCGGGCGCGCCCAGTATCTGCTGCCCGGCGGGTGGCTCGCGGTGGAACCACCGCTGCTCGAAGCGCCGCGAGTGCCAGGCGGCCACCCCCGAAAAGGCATGGTCCCCCCGCCGCTTCGCGAACAGGAGCTGACGGCTGAAGAAGGCCAGCGGCGCGAAGACGACGACGAGGCTGAGGAGCGCGAAGGCGAACAGGTGAAGGGCGTAGTCCGTGAAGTTGGCGCTGGGGGCGCGCGACAGCCGCTGCGCGGTGAGCGTGGAGGCCACCGCGAGGACGATGAGGGCGAAGCTGGCCTGGCAGGTGCCGAGGAAGCCCAGGCCGCCTGCCACGTCGGGATGGGTGGGCACGAGGGCGAGCGGCAGCCGGGAGACCCGGAACAGGAAGCCCGCCCACAGGATGCCTCGCCAGAGCCAGCGCAGGACCAGGAACCGGATGAGCGGCATGCTCACCACGAGGTACCACCACCCGGCCAGGGTGCGCGGGCCCCCGGGCTCCGTGTGGAGCCAGACCGGGTTCGCCTGGTGGGGCAGGTCAATGAACGACACCGCGAAGGAGGCCACCAGCAACCCGGCCTCGACGGCGGCGCCGCGCCTCAGCCGCATCACCCCGCGGGCGATGCCCTCGAAGGTGGCCAGGTCCTTTGACCCGATCAGCTCCGAGACGACGAACTGGCGCACGGCCGCCGCGAGGCTCAGGTCGATATAGCGCTCGCTTGCGATGAGCAGCGGCAGGGACACCAGGAACTCGACGTGGATCCCCAGGTCGCGCAGGAAGGCATGGGACACGGAGGGCCCGCCCTGGAGCAGCGACAGGACGAGGAGCGGCAGCCAGCCCACCAGCGTCAGGACGAGGATCCGCAAGGACCGGGAGGCACTACCGCGGGGGCGAGCAAGGGAGCGCCGCCAACCGAGCGCGCTTCCCTGGATGAGCGAGAAGTCGAGCAGTGAGGCGGGGACGTCCATGGCAGTCTCAAAGCTGTGCCATGGGAGCTGCCCCTGCCAGGAGCCTTGCCTGCCAGGCCTCAATTCCGGGCAGGGGTGGCTTCAAGCAGACGTGTCGTGCTTACGCAGACAAGTGCCCATTCATAGCTTTCTGTCCTGATGCGGATGTCATGAGGAGACAGCCATGGGCAAAGGCAGCGGTGGGCAGGGTGGAAGCGGGGGGCAGGGCGGAGGGGGAGGTGCCAAGGGAGGCGGCGGCGGCAAGGGCGGAAGCGCCGCGCCCCGTCCGCCGAATGGTCCCAGCACGACAGGAAAACCGTCGGGCGGTGGCCGCGGGAACAACGCCCCCAAGAAGTGATTCAGCGCAGGGGCTGAAGACGCCCATAGGTAAGTGAACGCCACAGCCACTCGGCGGGACCGAAGCGGAAGTGTCTCAGCCAGACGTGGCTGAGCAGCACCTGCACCGCGAAGAGGCCCAGCGCGATGCCGACACAGTGTGACGGGGGCACGCGGCCGATGAGCCCCAGGCCCCAGCCGTTGTAGAGACACAGGCTCAGCACCGTCTGCATCAGGTAGTTCGTCAGCGCCATGCGGCCCACGGGGGACAGCACCGCCAGCGCCCGGCGCCAGCGCTCACGCTGGTAGAGCAGCGCGAAGCCGGCCAGGTACGCGGCGCCCAGGAGCACGAAGCCCAGCTCCTGGAGCGCCATCAGGAGGAACAGGCCGGCGTGGGTCGCTGGCTCCAGCCCCTGGGCTCGCAGCTGGAAGGCCAGCAGTCCTCCCGCGTTGAGCAGTCCCCCCACGCCCAGGCCCCACCCCAGCACCCGGCGGAGCAGGGCGCGGTGGCGCTCCACGTCGTGCAGCAACCGGTGACGCCCCGCCAGCAGGCCCAGCAGGAAGCGGCCCAGGATGAGCGTGAGCCAGATGAGCACCCGGGGGGAGCTGAACCACGTCCGCAAGACGTAGCGGGCGTTGCCGGTCTGCGCTGCCCAGACCGAGTCACTGGAGAGCGCCGCCAGCAGCTCGGCCCGCAGCTCTGATTCAGGGGCATGCGCCGCCGCGCCGGGCCCCCACAGCTGAAGCGCGAGCACCAGCGGCGGCATCACTCCCAGCAACACCACCACCCAGCGCCACAGCGTCCGGTCCGACCTTCCGGCGAAGAGCAGCAGCAGGAGGCCCGCCAGCGCGTACAGGTGGAGGATGTCACCCAGCCAGAGCGCCAGCAGATGCACCGCTCCGAAGCAGAACAGCACCCCCATCCGCCGCAGATGGATGGGGACGTGCGAGCTGCCCCGGTCCTCCGCTCGCGACAGCTGGAGGGAGAAGCCCAGGCCGAAGAGGAAGCCGAAGAGGTTGAGGAACTTGTGCGCCACGAAGAACAGGAAGAGGGCGCCGGCCACCAGCTCGGGGAGCGGCGACCCCAGGGCCTGGAGCTGCGCGGGTGGCAGCAGGTTGCGGCCTCCGAACCAGAGGAACGAGTTCGAGACGAAGACGCCGCACAGCGCGAAGCCGCGCAGGGCATCCACCATTTCGACGCGCTCTCGAGACGACACCGGATGGGCGGGCTGGGCTGAATGAGACACGGGGACATCCTGCGGCTCACGTCTGACATCGCCGCGGAGTCACGGTTGGGTTTTGTGACAGACCGCCGGCAACCCGCCGGAGCCTTCCCGTGTCATGGGGCGCCAGGGCACTGTTCCGCCTCCGATGTCCGCGGAGGAATGACATGCGCGGTAGCAGTGCCGAAAGGCTTTCATCCGTCGAGCCCGGCTCCGGCGGAGTGACGGTCCGGGACGCCGGTGCGGCGTTCTGGAAGGACGGGGGCGCGCGTGATTGGGATTGCTGGGTTCCCGAGGGACACTTCAGTCTCAGCCAGCGCTTCCTCAAGTGCGCCCAGCACATCCAGATGAAAGGGTTCCATCAGGTGCCCGTCACGCTGAGCGACGGGCGCGGGCAGCCCGTCGGTGTCGCCGCCACGTATCGCAACACCATCGACGGGGCGGACCTTGGCAATGAACGGATCCAGCAGGCCGTCCACCTGGTGCGCGGCGCGGCTCCGCGCTTCCTGAAGTACGGCGTCATCGAAGTCGGAAACCCGGCCGGGGTGGGGTTCCCGGTGCGCTCGTCGCTGACCAGCGCCGAAGCCATCACGACCCTGGCGCGCTGGGCGCAAGCGGAGGCGGACCGGCAGCGTTCGTCGCTGGTCGTCATCCGGGACATCGAGCCGGTGGCCGCGCCAGGCGCCGTGGAGGTGCTCCGTCGCCTGGGCTTCGTGCCCTCGCCGCTTCCGGCGGCGTTCATCGTCCCGCTGCCGTTCACCTCGTTCAATGAATACAAGGCCCACATGCGGGCCCGCTACCGGGCGCGGTTGGCCGGGTGCATGAAGGAGACGGCTTCGCTTCGCGTCGAGGTCGTGGAGCAGTTCGCGGAGCTCGCGCCACAGCTCACGGCGCTGTGGCGGACCCTCTACGACCGCGCCACCCAGTACCGCCGGCTGGTCCTCACCGAGGGCTTTTTCGCCTCGGCCAGCGACATGCCCGAGGCGAAGGTGATGCTGCTCCGCCGGCCTGATGACAGCGTCGCCGGGTTCGGGCTGCTGTTCCTCGACGGTCCCATGCTGCGGTTCTCCTGCACCGGCTTCTCACGCGAAGCGGCGCTGGAGGAGGGCGTCTACTTCCGGCTGCTGTACGAGGTCGTCCGCTACGCCATCGAGCACGGCTGCAAGGCGGTCAACATGGGGATGACCACGGCCGGGCCGAAGATGAGCGTCGGTGCTCAGCCCGTCCACGTGTCGGCCTGGATCTGGCACCGCTCGGCCTTGCAGCGTCAGGGATTGGGCTGGCTCACCCAGAACCTGATGAAGCCGCCGCCTCCCGTGGAGCGGAACGTCTTCAAGGAGGACGTCCCCCTGTTCCAGGACCCGGCGCTGTCGGAGCGGCCGGTCACGCCCCGGCCCTGAGCCGTTCGCCGGTGTCCAGCCGGATGGCCTCCTGCACGTGGGGCCAGTCCGCCAGGTTTCGCGCCAGCGTCCGGAAGTGCTCCCTCCGGACGCTCACCCGCACCACCTGCTTCATCCGGCCGTCCTCCATGCGGGGCAGGACCGTGCTGTGAAAGGCCGGCAACAGCAGCCACTTGTTGAGCTGCGAGCTCCTCAGCAGCGTGACGAAGGCCGCACCGTCGAAGCGCACGTGCGCCAGTTCCTGACTCGTCCAGTTGGAGGAGTAGACGCGGTCCTTCCCGAGCAACCAGTGGTGATACACGCTGCCCTGGCTGGTGTTGCGGCGCCAGTAGTCCGCCCAGTGCAGGTCCTCGCGCAGTTGCGTCCGGCCATAGGCAGACACCACGGCCCGGTTGCGGATGGCCAGCTCGGTGACGCTCGCGCGCCACAGGTCCGCGCGCCTCAGCACCGCGGACGCGTTCCCCAGGCAGTTGGCCACCGACCCCGGTGGCGCTCCCAGCAGCTCGCGGACGTCGATGGGGAAGTACAGCCCCACGTCGGGTGGCGCTCGTGGATCGCGGGTGCACTCGCCGAAGAACTTCAGCAGCGTCGCGTTGACCACGTCGTTGGTGGACACCTTCGTGCCCGCGGCCTGCGCCTGGGTCTTGATGGCGTCGACGCCGTCCTCGTCCAGGAAGAGGCAGACGGGCACGGCATCCGTCACGGCCTGCTTCAAATAGCGCGCGATGCCCAGCGCCGCCTTCGCGCGCGAGATGTGGACGATGCCGTGACGGCCCTGCCTGGACGGTTGGACGCCGGCCGCCTCGCCCGGCTCGCCCAGGTGCCTCCAGATGTCTCGCCGGTCGAACACCGGCGGTTCGCCAGGCCCGTGGCCCGGGTCGCTGTAGGCGTCGGAGACCGCTCGCAGGAAGTCGTAGATGCCGTGCAGGTCCGTCAGCGCGTGGTTCCAGCTCAGGCCCACCACGGAGGCGTCGCGGAAGTGCGTGAGCTTCAGGTGCAGCAGCGGGCGGCGCCCGTCGTGGACCGGCGGCTTCCCGGGGGCCAGCCGGGAGACGAAGTCCCCTGAGTAGAGGACCCGCCTGTCTCCCGTGGGGAAGGGCGCGTCGACCTCGTCGAGGTCCAGGCCCACGGCGCTCATGCCCTCACGCACCCCGGGGCGCGGCGGGTGGTGGCAGATGACGAGCACCGCGTCTTCCTGCTGCCTCAGAGTGCCGTGGAAGAACGGATAGCGGATGAGCGTCGCGCGGAGCGCCTGGGTGAAGCGCTCGGTGTCGATCCTCCCGCTGAAGACCGCCGCGAAGCTCACGAACATGCCCTTGAGCGCGACGTCCACGGCGCTCAGCGCCCACGTCCGCTTCAGCGGTTCGGAAGGGGTGAGGACGCGCTGCCGTGTCATGTTCGGAGCCTCCGGCGAGAGGAACTGCGTCAGGGTTTTGTGCGCGTGCGCGACCGCTCGCGCATCAGCTCGAGCAGGGCCAGCGCCTCGCCGCCCTGGCCCGCCAGCGCTTCCATCATTCCCGCCTGGTCTTCCGCCGAGCGGTTCTGGCCCAGCTTGAACTTGCCCTGGAGCTCCTCGATGGGCAGCTCGAAGCCGACGATCTGCTCCAGCATCCGCGCCCGCTGCTCATCGGACAGGCGGGTGTCGTGGTCGGGAGCATTCAGGGCGGGCTCGTACTCCGCGAGCGTCAGGTCGATCAGCCCGGACAGCTCCGCCGGCGTGTCGATGAGGCGGGGATGCCCGAGCGCGTGCACCACCGCGTAGTTCCAGGTCGGCACCGAGGGCCGCACCTTGTACCAGGTGGGGGAGATGTAGGCGTGGGGGCCATGGAAGACGCAGAGGACCGGCCGCTCTCCGTCGAAGTCCTTCCAGTGCGGATTGGCGCGCGCCACGTGTCCCAGCAGCGTGCCCTTGTCGCCCTTGCCCGGCACCAGCACCAGCGGCACGTGCGAGACGTTGATGCCGGAGCCGTGCGAGATGACGGTGCTGAAGCTGTGCTGCTTCATGAACGCGTGCAGCGCGGGGAGGTCCGACTCCTGGAAGGTGCGGGGCGTGTAGAGCATGCGGTCCTCGACGAGGGCGGTCAGATGCTCAGGGCGGAGAACACCCTGGGGCCGACCGCGTTGTAGATGCGTCGGAGCAACGACCAGGACAGCCTTGCACGCCAGGGGAGGTGAGAGAAGCAGAGCAGTTCGTACTCGGTCAGCGGCGTGGCCCCTCGCTTCTGCTTGAACTGCCCGGAGCCCGAGCTGAGGTTGAGCGGCAGCCCTCGCTGTTCCGCCAGCTGCATCAGGTGGCTCATCCCCGCCCGGTACAGGCCGTGCTTGCGCGACAGCACCGGGTCGTGGCCCACCACGGAGCCGATCAGCTCTCCGCCCGCGACGAAGCAGGTGACGAAGTAGGCGAGGCGGCCCTCCACCTCGATGCCGTAGACCTCCAGCAGCCCCTGCCGGAACACCTCCTCGAACCAGGCCTCCGTGAAGAAGGCGTTATGGTCGGAGTACTTGTCGATGTAGAGCGCCCGGTACAGCTCGCGCAGCCGGTCGATGACGCCCGGGTCGGCGGCCGTGAGCCGGCGCAGGTTCGCGCGGTGCTGGTTCAGCAGGTTGCGGTCCTGCCGGAACTCCCGGGGCGGCTTCTTTCCTTCCTCGTGCCGCCACACGTACATCTGCCGGTTGAAGATGGCGTGCAGCGCCGCGCCCGGACGCTCCGCAGCCACCGCCGCCGCCGTCTCCGCGGTGGCCCGCTTGAAGACGAAGGCGTGCTTCGGGAAGCGCTCCCGCAGCGCCTGCGTCAGCCTTTCAAGCTGCTCCGGCGTGAAGCGAAGCGCCGGCCCCGTGGCCACCATCCAGTGGTTCACGTAGACGACCCGGTCCAGGTGCCTGGGGCGGATGACCGTCCGCACGGCGCGGATGAACGCGAGGAGCGCCCGCCGCGTCCCGGGCTCCTTCACGGAGGCCACGAACTCCTCCGCGTAGGTGATGTAGTTGATGAACGGCGACGTGAGGTAGCAGTCGCTGTCCGCGCCGTCGTTGACGATGAGCGGCGTCACCTCGCCATCCACGTCCGCCAGCAGGACGCGGTGGCGGGTGTTCCCGATGAACGGCGTGGTGCCGCGCTCGACGTAGTGACCGACGAGCTTCGACGCAAGTCGCGCGCTGTCGCTGCCCTCCGTGGACGGAGGGGCGTGCTCAATGAGCCTGACCGGAGCCATGGCGCACGTCGAACGAGTACACCGGGGTGGTGCCCACGGTGAGCGTCACATCCCGCACCGCTTCGCCACGGAACGTGTAGCGCAGACGCGCCTCCGGCCCCATGCCCAGCAGGTCCACCGTGTCCTCCGACACCGGCACGGCCTTCAGCATCGGCTGCTCGTTGACGAAGATGCACAGCTCGTTGTCCACCATGCGCATGCCGCCCCGGGCCTCGGACGTCAGCGGCGCGAGCCCGGTGCCGGGCAGGCTGAAGCCCTGGGGGAGGGTGAAGTCGAAGGCGAAGCGCTCGACGACGCGCGGATCCAGCTCCGCTTCCGTGCCTTCGCTCCCCATGGCCTGGAGCGACGGCGGGACCTGCTGGGGCGGGAAGAGGTGGAGCAGCGCATCGTCCGCCGTCACGTCCAGCACCAGGTGGATGCGGGCCACGTCGCTCTTGTTGACCCCGTGGTGCGGCAGCGAGAAGTCGCCGTACCAGAACTCCCCCGCGCGCCAGACACACCGCTGGCCGCCCACGAAGAACTCCACGTCGGGGTGGGTGATGACGGGGATGTGGAGCCGGACGATGCGCTTGGAGAGGAACGCGTCCGAATGCTCGCGGATGACGCCGCCGGGCTCCAGGCGCAGCAGGCGCGCCAGCCGCAGCTTCAATCCCAGACCCGAGAGCAGGTCGCGCAGATAGGGCGCCTGCTCCAGCACGGGCGATGCTCCCGACGTGGCGGAGTGCAGACAGATGGAGGCCCACCCCTGATGGCCCTCGCCCGGGTATCCCGCCGGCTGGGCTTCCACCTGGCGCCGGACGGCGTGCCAGGCCTCCTCCAGCGCCTGCGGGTCGAACGTCTTCGTCAGCTTCACGGCATGCATGGGACGGCGCTCCTCAAGAACGTCGTTGATAGAGATTGATCCGCCAGAGCTGGGTGCGCTCCCGGGCGATGGCGTCCTGGTATCGGTCGGTGACGACCTCGTAGCCCTGGACCTCCGGTGCGGCCACGCGCAGGTGTCCCCGGGTGACGACCAGGGCGTCCGGCGTGAGGCCGGGCTTCATCGCGTTGAGGAAGTCGCGCTCGCGCTCCGGTGGGAGGAACGAGGGCACGTCGGAGAGCGACACGAAGTCCACGTCCCGCTGCTCCTGGACGTGCTGGATGATGTCGCCCCGGACGTACTCGATGTCGGTGTCGCGCGCGGCCTTCTGCGCCGCCAGGAAGACGTCGGCGTCGCACTCGATGGGGTAGCCCTCCGGGTAGCGGAGCTCTCCGAAGAACACGAGCTGGAGGAAGAAGCTGGAGCGCACCGGCAGCGTGCGGAAGAGCCGGTCGAAGATGTCCCAGTAGATGCGGAACGCGCTGCCCGGGAGGTTCTTCTTCGGGAAGTCCCCCCGGTAGAGCAGCGAGTTGAGCACCGCCGAGTTCCCCATCAAGAGGAGCACCCCCTTCCAGGCTCCCTTGGGGAACCCGCCGTCCAGGTACGTGCGCTGACCCGCGACGTCCGGCTGATCGAACATCCTCCGCCCGCGCTGGCCGGTGAACAGCCTGACGAAGCGCGACAGCGTGCGCAGCATCCCCTCGAAGCGGCCCAGGTAGACGATGCGCTCGCCGGCCTGGACCGCCTTCCACACGGGATCCAGCGCTGTCCGCGCGGAGCCCGACAGGGGCAGGGTGGCGAGCAGCTCCAGCCGGCGCTGGATGGACATGGCCTCGTAGCCCAGGAGCCCCAGGTACTCCGCGTGGTTCAGCTGGCGGAGCGCGGCGATGCGCAGCTCGGTGAGCGCGAGCTGGGTGTCGGAGATGTCCACGCACGTCAGCTTCCGGGGCGCGCGGGCGAGGAGCGGCACCACGCGCCCGCCGCTGCCGGCGACGGCCACCACGTGCCGGGCGTCCGCCGGCAGGGCGTGCAGCTCGACGCTGGAGTCCTCGTCGCCGAGCGAATAGTTCAGGTGGCTGAAGTAGGCGCGTGCCATGGCGTGGGGCTCACAGCGCCTTGAGGAAGGCGGCCCGCTCGCTGCTTCCGTCGACGAGCTGGGCGTAGGCGTCCGCCACCTCGTCCATCATCCGCCAGGTCAGCCGCAGGCTGGTCTCCATCACCTGGGCCACGTCCTCCCAGTCCTCGGGCGTCCTGCACTTCTTGGCGATCATCTCGTCGACCGCCTGCGAGTGCTCCGCGTCGATGTCCGAGTGCGCGACGAAGAAGGTCATCTGCGCCGGGGTGAGCCCCAGCGTCTTCTGGACCTTGCCCAGGAGCGGCCGGATGTAGTCGTAGCAGCTCTCCGCCCAGAAGCTGTACCCCAGGCGCTGCAAGGGATTGCCCTGGTAGGAGACCCAGTACAGGTACGCGATGAGGACCTCCGTCGCCGGCAGGGCGCGCGGGATGGGGAACCCCGGCGCAAGGCCCATGCTGGCCACGTCGTGCAGGGCCATCTGCTCGTGGCCGACCTCCTCCTCCGCGTGGTTGAAACAGAACTTCTGGTAGTGCCGGTCGTCCTCACAGCGCACGCCCACCAGCGCCTGGTTGCGGGCGTTGTGACGGGTGTAGTGATACGTCTCAATCAGATACAGCGCGTAGAGCGCCTTGGTGACCTCGCCCTGCTGGACGGTGCGGACGAAGCGGGACTGGGTCAGGAGCTCGTCCCAGACCTGGGAGCGGCGGTGCTTCAGGGCCTCCAGGCCGGGGACTGCCTTTGTCGTGTCGGTCATGTCTGTTCCACCTCAACCAAGCGGGAGTAGGCGTCCGGTGAGTCATTCAGCCGGAGGCGGGTGAGTCGTTCGGACATCCGGGTGCTGGCGGCGATGAGCTGCGGCCAGGTCCCCGCCATCAGCGTGTAGGGCTGGGGGCCCCGCATGGCACGCGGTGCGGCTCCTCCGAGGACGCGGCCAGCCCGTAGCGTTCGAACACGGTGCGCGCGGCCCGGCGGCACAGCCCGACGATGCCGACGTAGCCCTCCGTCATCGCCCAGGTGCAGGCCGCGACGAGCAGGCGCGGGGTGACGGAGGGGCTGCGCGCCTCCGGATCCACGACCAGGCGGCTGAACTCCGCGTAGCCCTGAAACCGGGACGCCTCGGCGTCCAGGGAGGACGCGAGCGCCTGGAACTCGAAGGGGCCGGGCGTGATGCGCAGGCTGCCCACGAGCTGGCCGTCGCGGCTGGCGTGGAAGTGCGCGCTGCGCTCGTCCAGCTCCAGCCGCCAGTCGAGCTGGAGCTGCTCGGGGCTCAGCAGGTAGCTCAGCCGCGCCCGGTACTGGGCGTCGCGGAACCGCCTTGCGCGCTCGACCTCGGCGGGGGTCGTCGCATGGAAGAAGGGGCCTGCCAACACCACGGGCGTCTGGCCCGCGCCGAGCCGGGCCATCCGCGTCTCCAGGACGCTCATCGCCGCGAGACGGGAGGCGAGCTCCGGGTCGCGGGATGCGCCACCACCTGTATCAGCCACGGACTTCCCCCTCTGACTTTCGCGATGCTGCCGCTGGCGGCGGGCGCCGGCGCAAAGGCATACGTGTTCAAGAAATGAGGCGAGATGTGTCTCGCCTGCAACAGAACAGTCGCCTGGATCGGCATGTCGCGTAAAGCGCGCCAGGGGTAGACCTCCCGTGGCGGCGGGAGACTCCCTTGCGAGTAGAGCGCTTGCCCATTCAAGGCAAGACATCTCAAGTCCGGGAGGCTGGGGGACTACGGCTGGCGGGCCTGCTCCGCGTGGGCGGCGTCCTGGGAGTTGATGACGCGGGCCACTCCGTCGTACCGGGTATGGCTTCCTGGCGCCGTCACCGTGTGGCCGGGATGCTTCGTCACACGGAAAGGGCCTGCAAGCGCCATGAAGGACAGGGCCAGGCGCGGACTCTGCGCACGCTGGGCCGGCGGTTGCGGCGTCAAGCCGAGGTGCGCGCGGAGAAGAGGACGGCGGGCCTGGCGCGAACGCAAGGTCCTGAAACGACACGTCGGGCCGGAGTGAGTCCCCGGCGACGTGGACACTGGCTCAGCCCTGGAAGGAAACGGGCAGTGCTTCGGGCTGCGAAGCGTCGTTGCAGACCAGCGACTCCACCTGGGCCTGCTGGGCCTCTTCCTGAATCACCGAAGCTGTCTCACTGGAGGGCGCCGCGCCGGTGCCCTGGCAGAGGCCATAGCTCCCACAGGTGATGACGGTGTTGCTGATGTTCAGACAGATGGCACTGCAGCTGGTGTCGGGGGAACATTCCTCGTCGCAAGGCGGCGGCCGCGCCAAAGCGGTGGTAGGGACGAGCGAGAGGACAGCAGTGGCTGCCAGCCATCCGCGTCCGTTTAACGTGATGGGGAAAAGCAGAGCAGAATCAAGGACCTGAGTGCAGCCGAGCAGGCAGGTCCGTCGAAA
>NZ_JBKGHJ010000349.1:0-9500 GCF_046520365.1 Corallococcus sp. 4LFB | reverse complement strand
GGCATCGCGCCCACCGCCGACGCGGCCGTCTGCGTGAGGTTGTTCTCCAGCGGCGTGTACGGCACGCCGCGCCTGCGCCCATAGGCCGCCAGGCCGCTGAACCCCAGCACCGTCGCGGTGATGGAGCCCGAGTCCCACCAGCCCGTCTTCATCCCCATGTAGAGGTTGGTGACGGCCAGCAGCGCGCCGATGAGCAGCCCCATCCCCAGCGACCGGGCCGTCCACTCCCGGCCCTGGGAGGCCGCCGCGCCCGCGAGCCCCAGCCCGGCCTCCGTCACGGGCACCGGCTCCACCGGCCCCGCCGCGACCTCGGGAGGAGCCGCGGGGTGGCCGGGGGAGGCACTCATCGAGACGCCTCCGCCGAGCGTCCCACCAGCTCGCGCAGCTGCGTCAGGTCCAGCGGCTTGCTCAGCTTGAGGTTCGGTACGTCGCGCAGGAACGACATCGTGCGCGGCGTGAACGCGCCGCCGGTCATGAACACCATGCGCCCCGCCTGCTCCGGCGCAGAGCGCCCCAGCTCGAAGTACAGGTCCATGCCCGTCATCCCCGGCATCATCACGTCGCAGAGGATGAGGTCGAAGCGGCTGCCTTCGCTCACCAGCCGCAGCGCCGCCTGCGCGCTGTTCGCCGTGGACACCTCGTGCTCCGTCGCCAGCGAGCGCTGCAGCGCCACCGTCACGTTGGGCTCGTCATCCACCACCAGGATGCGCGCCCGCGCGCCCGCCGGCGCCGTCGCGGACAGCCGCGGGTAGAGGTCCGGCTCGTGCGCCGCCGAGCGCAGCACCACGCGGAAGGTGCTGCCCTGCCCCGGCATGCTCTCCGCGTGGATGGAGCCGCCCATGGACTCCACGATGCCGTGGCAGATGGACAGCCCCAGCCCCGTGCCCACGCCCACCGCCTTCGTGGTGAAGAAGGGGTCGAAGATGCGCCCCAGCACCTCCGGCGTCATGCCCACGCCGGTGTCGCGCACCTCCACCACCACCTTGCCCGGCTCGCCCGGACGGATGATGGCGCGGATCTCGTGCTCGGTGACGGAGGACGGGTCCTCCGGGATGGCCTGCGCCGCGTTGAGCAGCAGGTTGAGGAACACCTGGCACAGCCGCGCCTCGCTCGCCTCCACCGCGGGGACGGGCTCGAACTCCGTCACCAGCCGCGCGCGGTGGCGGATGACGTTGTCCGCCATCTTGCACGCCAGCTCCACGGAGCGGCGCACGTCCACCGGCATGGGGCGCGACTCCTGCTCGCCGCGCGCGAAGACTTTCAGGTCCCGCACGATGGTCGCGATGCGCTCCGCGCCCTCGGTCGTCTCGCGCACCAGTTGCTGGATGGAGGCCACCGGCTGCGACGGGGCGCCCTGGGCCTCCAGCTTCTCCAGCCCCTCGCGGATGAGGTGCAGGTTCACCAGCATGTACGCCAGCGGGTTGTTGATTTCGTGCGCCACGCCCGCGCCCAGCGTGCCCACGCTGGCCAGCCGGTCCGCCACCACCAGCCGCGCCTGGAGCTGCCGGCGCTCGCTCAGGTCGCGGTGCACCATGATGTTCGCGATGACGCGCCCTTCCGCGTCGCGCAGCGGCACCACCACGGACTCGCAGACGCACGCCATGCCGTCCGCGCGGCGGAACTCCAGCTCCCCGCTCCAGCGCCCGTGCACCTCCAGCGCGGTGAGGATGGCGCCCGTCAGCCGGTCCGGCTCACCCGGGTGCAGCACGCTGAAGAGCGTCTGCCCCATGGCCTCCTTGCGGCTTCTGCCGAACATCCGCTCCGCGCTGGTGTTCCAGTCAATCACCCCGCCCGCCAGGTCCGTGATGACGACGCCGTCGGAGATGCTCTCGAAGATGAGCGCCTGGCGGTGCAGCTCCAGCTCCGCCTGCTTGCGCGCGGTGATGTCCATCACCGTGCCCGTCACCCGCGCGGCTGCCCGGATGCGTCCAGCAGCACGTCGCCCTTGCACGAAATCCAGCGGAAGCCGCTGCCCGGGGGCTCGATGCGGTACTCCACGTCCACCTGCGAGCGCTGCTGGAGCGCCGTGGCCAGCCCGCGCGCAAGCGGGGCAGATCCGCCGGGTGCACCACCTCCTCCAGGTCCATGGCGCGGCCGGACAGCTTGCCCACGGCCAGGCCCAGCAGCCGGTCCACGTGCTCGCTCCACGTCACCTGCCCGCTCTTCGCGTTCCAGTCCCAGATGCCCACGCGCGCGGCGGACAGCGCTTGCCGCAGCTGCTCCTCGCGCTGCTCCAGCACCTCGCGCCGGGAGAAGCGGAACACCGTCACCGTGCCCACCTGGAGCCGGTCGCCCTCCTGCAGCTCCGCGGTGGACACCGGCAGCCCGTTGAGGAACGTGCCGTTGGTGGACTCCAGGTCCGTGACGAGGCACGAGCCGTCCGGCTTGCGCACGATGCGCGCGTGCTTGCGCGACACCCCGTGGTCGTCGATGCGCACCTCCGCCTCCGAGCCGCGCCCGATGACGTGCTCGCCCGGCTCCAGCCGGTACGCCTTGCCAATGGCCGCCGGCGTGGTGGTGCTGATGAGGATGAGGCACGCCCCGGTCGAGGACGGGGCCGTCATCGACTGGCCCGCGCAGGTCGTGAGCTCGTCCACCAACGTCATCATGTATGCCAGCCCCCGGGCGTTGCCCTGCGCTCGGGCCGGCAGTGTCCTCGCCGCCTGTCGTGCATGACGCCGCGCTCCGTGTGGGCCCGAAGTCCTGGCCCGGACTCCAACCATACCCCAACGGCTTCCAATGAACGTCCCCTACACCTGCAGGGCAGGGAGCGTGACTCCTGGTGAACGGGCAGACAGGCAGGCACGACAGCCAACCCGGCGCGGGTACTCGCGACCCACCCGTGGATGGTAGGGTGCGGGGCATTCATGGCGGCGGACTCCGAGAGCACCTTCCGCATCCAGGCGCGCGCGGCCGCGAACGCCACGGACAAGGGGCACGACACACCCAGCCGTCCCGAGCGCGGGCCGGGCACGCTCGCGGGCGAGTACGTGCTCAAGGGCATGCTGGCCGCCGGTGGCCACGGCAGCGTCTACGAGGCGGAGCACCGCATCCTGGGACGGCACGCGGCGGTGAAGGTGCTGCACTCGCACCTGGCGGACCAGGGGGAGATGCTCCAGCGCTTCGTGCGCGAGGCGCGCGTCGTCAATCAGATCCACCACCCGAACATCGTGGACGTCTACGACTTCGGGCTGATGCCGGACGGCAGCCCCTACTACGTGATGGAGCTGCTCTCCGGGCGCACCCTGAGCCAGGTGGTGCAGGAGCGCGGGCGGCTGTCCGCGTCGCGCGCGCTGGCGTACCTGGAGCCCATCTGCGGCGCGCTGGAGGCGGCGCACCGCGCGGGCGTCGTGCACCGCGACCTCAAGTCCAGCAACATCCTCGTCGTGGAGGAGGGGGAGAAGCCCCGGCTGAAGCTGCTCGACTTCGGCATCGCGAAGCTGATCCAACAGGAGCCCGGCCAGGAGGGGCTCACCACCGCGGGCCAGCGCCTGGGCACCGCGCACGCGATGGCGCCCGAGCAGTTCCGGGGCGGGCGCATTGGCCCGCCCACGGACGTGTACGCGCTGGGCGTGCTGCTCTACCAGCTGCTCACCGGCCGCTACCCGTTCCAGTCCGATGACCGGCTGGAGCTGGAGCGGATGCACCTGGAGGCCCCGCCGCCGCGCCCCAGCGTGCGCGCGCCGGTGTCACCCGCCATGGACGCGGTGGTGCTGCGCTGCATGGACAAGGACGCCACCCGCCGCTACCCCAGCGTGAACGCCTTCCTCACCGCCCTGCGCGAGGCCGCCGAGGAGCCCGGCCAGGTGGAGGGCCAGACGCGCGCCGTGCTCGCGGTGAACGCGGAGGTGGTGCTGCCCTCCACGGACCAGGACGACGACACCGTGTACGCCGCGCTCGCGGGCGTGCTGGACACGCTGGAGCAGGGCCTGCGCGAGGAGGGCTTCCTCCTGGCGCTCCAGACAGGCACCACGCTGCTGGGCGTGCGGCCCCTGTCCGCCGACACCGCGCCCGCCCGGACCCTTCAGGCCCTGCGCGAACTGCACGCGGAGGTCCAGCGGCTGGCGGAGTCCGCCCACGCCCGCGTCCACCTCTGCCTCCACCATGGTGAGGCGGAGACACGCGGCGAGGCCGGCGAGGCCGAGGTGGTAGGCGGCCCGGTCACGCATGTGGCAACCTGGAACGTAAGGGACCCCGGTGGTTTCGCCCTCACCCGTCCCGCCGCACAGCTGCTCGAAGGTCCTCCCCCGCAGTGAGCCGTCCCCGCCGTCCCCCTTCCTCCTCCTCCCCCCTGCCGCATCCGCTACAGGCCTGTGGTTCCATGCCCTTCACCGGCACACGTTTGACGCCGTGAGAATTGGACCCACACCGTAATTTTTTGACGAAGCGGTATTTATTTTCCATCCTGAATCCGTCACGATTCCCCTGTCTGACAGTTTCAGCACCTTTCTGGCTGAAAGCCTGGACTGCCTGACATTCTGGAAGTCGGTCCTCCGACTTCCCCCTCGAGCGGGAGCCCCCTACATGCGCCTCACCCCTGCTTTTCGGTCTGGAAGTGGATGCAGCCAGTGGTGGAACCGAGTTGCCTCACGCCAACCCCTGAAGGCGGTGTTGATGACGGGGGCGCTGCTCGCCCTCGTGGGTTGTGGCGGCGCGATGCCCGAGGACGCCCCGGGGGCGGACCTGGCGTCCGCGGATCAGGCGCAGCAGGTGGACAACGGCCTGTCCACCAACGGCCTGTCCACCAACGGGCTCTCCACCAACGGGCTCTCCACCAACGGCCTGTCCACCAACGGCCTGTCCACCAACGGCTTCAACGACTGGTTCACCCAGAACCCGGACACGGCGCCGACGCTGATGGCGTACATCGTGAAGTGCGCGGTGCCCGCGGGCCAGACGCGCACCTTCCTGTCCCTGACGACGGGGGCGAAGTACACGTGGCAGGGCAGCCTGGGCCTGGCGCCGGGCTGGGCGGCGGGCATTCCCGCCACGGTGCCGGAGCAGCAGGCGGTGAGCGCGTGCCTGGCGGCGCACGCGAACAAGTACGGCCTGCACATCGCGCTGTCCGTGCTGGGCCGCACGGCGGAGGGCGCGGCGGTGCCCTACTCCGCGGAGGAGCTGTCGCAGTTCAGCGCGAAGGAGGCCTGCTTCTTCGGCAACCTGTTCACGGACGAGGGCCTGTTCGCGGCGCGTGATCGCGACTTCAGCACCGCGGAGAGCTCCACGCGCGCGTGCGGCCTCACGCTGGACGCGGACACCTGCGCGCCCATCACCAACATCGGCAGCTGCGCGCAGTTCTGCACGAAGGGCGACCCGAGCCAGCCCTACTACACGCAGTGCACGTACAACGGGAAGACGTACCCGGCCATCACCACGCGCGTGCAGCCCACGGAGCTGTTCCGCTGCGGCGACGGCGTGTGCCAGTTCACCGAGCACGCGGGCTCCGGCACCACGGCGGACAGCTGCCTCGCGGACTGCGGCGCCTGAAGCGGACGCACCTGTCGGACCGCCGGTGAAGTGCTGGGCATGAACGGCCTCGGCCCCACCTCGGGCCGCGTGTCCAGAAGGCTCGGGCGTGCGGTGGGTTGCTTCCGCGCGCCCGAATCCCAGTGGAAAATGACAGCCGGGACGTGAACGTGGGGGGTGTTCGCTCGACGGCACCCTGGACTCGCGCACACCTTGCCGGGCACGAGGCGGCGGTGTTGGATGGTCCTCCACAGGCCGGGCCCGGCGTAGGGACCACCGCCACGAGGAGCGGTGACGGCCGCGGATGGAGTCGGGTGGAGCGGGCCGCGATGACGTTACGAGCGAAGGTCGGGCGGTTGGCGGCGATGACGCGGCGGCGGGGCACGCTCCGCCATGCCTTCGAGCGCCTGGAGCCCAAGGCCCGGTGCGCCGAGCAGACGCCCTGCGCGGACAACCGGCTGCTGGAGGAGACGGTGCGCGAGCGCACCGCGGCGCTGGAGGCCGCCAACGCGAAGCTGTCCAGCAGCCTGGAGCAGCTGCACGCGACGCAGACCCAGCTGCTCTTCGCGGACCGGCTCATCGCGCTGGGGCGCATCGCGGCGGGCGTGGGCCATGAAATCAACAACCCGCTGGCCTTCATCCTGAGCAACCTGGAGTACATCCACCAGGAGCTCCAGCAGAAGGAGCGCCTGTCGGAGCAGGACCGGCAGGAGATCCTGGAGGCGCTGGCGGAGACGCGCGACGGCGCGGAGCGCATCCGGCTCATCGTGCGCGACCTGCAGACGCTGTCGCGCGCGGAGGACGTGGGCAGCGGGCCCGCGGAGCTGGCCGCGGTGGTGCGCACGGCGGCGAAGATGGCCATGCACGAGCTGCGGCACCGCGCGCGGCTGGTGGTGGAGTGCGACGGCGTGCCGCCGGTGCAGGGCAACGGCTCGCGGCTGGGTCAGGTGTTCCTCAACCTGCTGCTCAACGCGGCGCAGTCCATCTCTCCGGGCAACGCGGAGGGCAACGAGGTGCGCGTGGTGGCCCGCCCCGGGGAGCCCGGCCACGTGCTGGTGGAGGTGCGCGACACCGGCTGCGGCATCGCGCCCGAGCACCGCGAGCGCATCTTCGACCCCTTCTTCACCACGAAGGCGGTGGGCGTGGGCACGGGGCTGGGGCTCGCGGTGTGCCACGGCATCGTCACCTCGCTGGGCGGCACGCTGACCATGGAGAGCGCGCCCGGCCGGGGCAGCATCTTCCGCGTGTCCCTGCCGGTGGCCGGCGCCTTCGTGCAGTCGCCGCGCTCGCAGGCCGACTGGACCTGAGCGGCGCCCCCTTCAGTCTCCGCCGGGCGGCTTCACCCCCAGCGCCCGCTGGAGCATCCCGCCAAGGACTTCCCGGAAGCGCGCGTCCGACGCCGCGTCCACCGGGCGGCCCAGCACGGGCAGGAGCACCTCCCGCGCGAGCATGAACCACTGCGACGCGCACAGCGCCACGAGCAGCGTCATGTCCACCGCGTCGCGCGACGGCGGCGGCGTGCCCTGCGCTTGCGCCACGCGGCCGGACTGGAACTCCAGCGCGTCCGCCAGGAGCCGCAGGCCCTGCGCGCTCGCCAGCGGCATGTGCTCGGTCCGGCCGGTGAGCAGCGCCCAGGCCATCAGCCGGCCGTGCTGCCCCTGCTGGATGACGGTGAAGAAGCGCTCGAGCAGCTCTCCGGCGCCAGGCGGCGTGTCCGCCGCGAGCAGCTGCTCCCGGAAGGACGCCGCCAGCAGCTCGTTGCGGCGCAGGAGCACCTCGCGCACCAGGGCCTCGTAGGTGCCGAAGTAGTGCGTGACGAGCGCATGGCTCACCCCCGCCGCCTTCGCCACCGCCTGGAGCCCCACCCGGTCCGGCCCCTGCTCCACGAGCAGCGGCTCGGCGGCCTGGAGGATGGCCTCGCGCGCCGCCTCCGGCGTGCGCCGCTTCCGGGGCGCGGCGGGCTCCGCGGGACGACGGGGAGCAGGAGTGCGCCGGGCCGGAGCCCGTCCCGGAGGACGCTTGGGTGCCATCCCGGCGCATCCTAGCCACCGCGCCCCGTCCTTCAACGTGCCGGCGCTATTGTCAGATTTGACAATGGGCTGGGTCCGTCACTATCAATGGGGTATCCGGGCAGGCATGGCCCGGGGGTGTGCTGGCCCTCGCGAGGTCCGTGATGCTGATGCTGCTGCCCCAGAATCCGTCGCTGCCCCTGCTGTTCCTCCTGGTCCTCTTCATCACGGGGACCATCAAGCTGGTGACGGTGACGGGCGGGTGGCTGGTGTGGCGCACGCGGCTGGCGGAGCGCTTCCGGGTATACCGGCGGGAGCTGGCGAAGGGGCAGCTGCGCAGCGAGGCGCTCGCGGCGGTGGGCGTGGTGCTGACGGACGCGGTGCTCATCGCGACGTTCCGCTACTTCAGCGGGCCCCTGGTGGCGCCGTTCAACCTGACCCGGGCGCTGTGGTCCTACGCGTGGATGTTCGTGGGCTTCGAGGTGTGGTTCTACGTGACGCACCGGCTGCTGCACCTGCCGCGCTTCTACCGCTTCCACGCCCAGCACCACGTGGCGCAGGTGACGGAGCCGCTCACCGCGCTGTCGTTCTCCGTGGCGGAGCGGACGGTGCTGATGGGCGGCGGGCTCGGCCTGCACTTCGCGGCCATGCACCTGATGCCGGGCACGCAGGTGGGCATCCTGGCCTACATGATGACCAACTACCTGCTCAACGCCTTCGGGCACGGCAACACGGAGTGGCTGCCGGAGCGCTTCGTGACGTCCTGGGTGGGCCGCGTCTTCTTCACCCCCACGTTCCATGCGCTGCACCATGCGCGCTACCAGGGGCACTACGGCCTCTACACCGTGGTGCTGGACCGGTGGTTCGGGACCGCGTTTCCCGACTATGCGCTCGTGCATGCGCGCGCCCGCGCTGGCGAGGGGCTCACGCGCATCGGGGAGCGGCTGGCGGTGCCTCCGCCCGCCCCTTCCGCCCCCGCGGTGCCCCAGGTGCCCGAAGCCCGCCAGGCGCTCTGAGGTCCGCCGGGCCCCGACGTCCCAGGGTGGGCGCCAGGCAAAGGGAGCCGTGGGCCGACGGACAGTCCGCGCGGAGGACGACGAGCGGGAGGGATGGCATCCGGGGGGGCCGGCCCTAGAATCGGGCGGTGAACTCCCGGCAGGACGTCATCATCATCGGCGCGGGTGCCAGCGGAACGCTGCTGGCGGCCTGTCTCTTGCGGGGCGCCCGTTCGCCCCTGCGCGTGGCCCTCGTGGAGCGGGGGGAGCGCCTGGGACGGGGGGTCGCGTACTCGACGACCAGCGCGCGTCACCTGCTCAACGTGCCGGCCGGCCGCATGAGCGCCTGGGTCGAGGACCCGGAGCACTTCCTGCGCTGGCTGCGCGTGGAGGCGCCGGACACGCCGCCGTCCGCGTTCGCCGAGCGCCGCCGCTATGGCCAGTATCTGGAGTCGGTGCTGAAGGAGTCCGCCGCGCGGGCCGCGCCGGGCGTCCAACTGGAGACGCCGCGCGACGAGGTGACGGCGGTGGTGGACACCGCGGACGGCGTGAAGGTGTCGCTGGCGAGCGGCGCCAGCCTGGAGGCGCGCTGCGGGGTGCTGGCGCTGGGCAACGCGCTGCCCGCGGACCTGCGCGTGCCGGACGGCGGGCTGTACGCGAGCCCGCGCTACCACCGCTCGCCCTGGATGGCCGGGGCGCTGGAGGGCATCGGCTCCGGGGAGTCGGTGCTGCTCGTCGGCACGGCGCTCACCATGGTGGACACGGTGCTGTCGCTGGGCGAGCGCGGCCACCAGGGCACGGTGCACGCGCTGTCGCGGCACGGCCTGCTGCCGCACCCGCACCGCGCGCAAGGCGCGAAGACGCCCGCCGCGGCGGAGCCCCTGCGCATCCGCGAGCTGTTGCGCTCGGTGCGCCGGGAGATGGACCGCTGTCGCGACGCGGAGACCGCCACGCAGGCCGCGTCCCCTTCCGCGGAGGGCGTGGTGCCGTTCAGCACGCTGCGGATCCGCGACGTGCTGCACGCGATGCG
>NZ_JBKGHJ010000348.1:0-9520 GCF_046520365.1 Corallococcus sp. 4LFB | reverse complement strand
GACGGCGCTGGCCCCGCGGGCGACCCACGCCACCGGCGCCTTCCCGGGCGGCACCAGCGCATGCAACGCGCGCAGCCCGGCGCCCAGGTTCTTCTGGAGCGCCCGGCGCACCGCGTCCGGCAGGGCGCCGGGCTCCACCGCCTCCCGGTGAATCACCAGCTCCCGGCACAGCGCCCAGGTGGCGTCCGGCAACATCGCGGGCGGCGGCAGCGCATCCAACAGCACGCGCCGCTCATGCGCTGTCTTTCCCCGGAACACCGGCGTGTGTCTGGGATTCGCCGCCGTCAGGCTGAACGTCGCCAGCGCCTCCGCGTCCGCCCCCAGGTCCCGGGTCGCCGCCAGCGCCCGGGCCCAGCCCAGCGCCGCCGCATGCGGGTCCTCCCCGGAGACCTCCACCACCGTCTGAGCGTGCCTCGCGGCCCACCGGTTCCAGAGGGTCCCCCCCAGGGCCTCCGGTCCCTCCAGCACGCTCAGGGTCGCGATGCCTTCCGCCCGGCGCCGGGCCTGGCGGTCCAACGCATCCAGCAGCGCGACTTCCCCCGCCAATGGCAAGCACTACCCCCCGGGAGTGATGGCTTCACCGCCTCCTCGTGAGCAAAAGCCTGCCCTCGTGGGTCGGGTGAAGACAAGCCCCCCAAAGGAGGTAGGGCGTCCCGGGAAGCAGGGGACCCGGGTGGGTCTGAAAGGCTTTACCCCTCCGCGTCGTCGCCGGTTTCCCGGTGGAGCAGCACGCCCAGTCCCGCCGCCGCGAGCGCCGAAACCATGCCCGTCAGGAAGGGGGCCTGGGTGCTCCACGACGCATACATCCAGCCGCTCGCCACCGGACCCACCGTGCGGGCCAGCCCGCCGCACGACTGCGCCAGCCCCAGCACGGCGCCCTGCTGCGACGGCGGGGCCACCTGCGAGGCCTGGCTTGAAATCAACGGCTGCAGGAAGCCCGTGCCCACGCCCACCAGCACCACGGCGACCATCATCGGCAAGGCCTGCTGCGCCACCGCGAGCCCCGCCATGCCGCACGCCAGGAGCAGCGCCCCGGTGATGAGCAGCCGGAACTCCCCCGCCGCGCGCGACAGCGGCCCAATCAGCCCGCCCTGGATGACCATGCCCAGCCCGCCCACCACCGCGAACGTGTAGCCCACTTCCTTCGAGCCCCAGCCCAGCCGCGCCTGCACCAGCAGCGCGAACGCCACCTGGAGCGTGGTCATGGACAGGAAGACGGCGAAGAACAACCCCAGCACCATCCCCAACGCCTTGCGCCGGGGCGCGTCCCGCAGCGCGGCCCAGCGTGTCTGGGATTTCGCCGTCACGCGCTGCTCCACCGGGTGCGTCTCCGGCATCGCGATGAGCGCGCCCAGGAAGCCCACCAGCGCCAGGCCCCCGGCGAGCAGCGGCGGCACCCACGCGCCCAGCCCGGAGAACAGCCCGCCCAGCGTGGGCCCCAGCACCATGCCCAGGCCGATGCCCGCGCCGATGCGGCCCATGGCCTTCGCGCGCGTCTGCTTCGTCGTCACGTCCGCCAGCGCCGCCTGACACGCGGCGATGTTGCCGGACGTCGCCCCCGCCAGGATGCGCGACGCGAACAGCAGCGGCAGCATCCGCTGGTGGCTGGCCAGCGCGAACAGCGCCATCGCCGCCGCGTTCGCCAGCAGGCTCAGGAGGATGACCGCGCGCCGCCCGTGCCGGTCCGAGTACCGCCCCAGCAGCGGCGTGGCCAACAGCTGCGTGAAGCTGAAGCACCCCAGCAGGATGCCCACCGTGCGCGCCGAGCCGCCCATGGACTGCACGTAGAAGGGCAGCATCGGGATGACGATGCCGAAGCCCACCAGGTCCAGGAACACGGTGAGGAACACCACCGCCTCCACCCGGCGCAACAGGCCCGGTGAGGCGACGGGGGCGGGCGCCGCGCCCACGCTCTCAGCCACCATGGCCCGCCCGGTCCACCGGCAGCGCGTCCGCGTAGGCGCGCAGGATGCGGCCCTCGTCGTAGGCGTACTGGAAGCCCGTGGCCTCCAGGAAGCGCTTGTTGTCCACCACGATGGGATAGCGCAGGTGGTCCGTGGCCCCCACCGACAGCCGGGGGAAGCCCGCCCGGCCCAAGAGCAGCGACAGCACCGGCGACGGCAGCGGCACCGGCGTGCGGCCCGTGCCCCGGATGATGACCGACAGCGGCACGGGCGCGGGCCCCGCGACGTTGAAGATGCCGCGCACCTTCTTCTCCAGCGCCAGCTGCAGCGCCGTCACCACGTCCTCTTCCTGGAGCACGTGGAAGAGCGGGTCGTAGCCCAGCACCATGGGCACGCGCTTGCCGCGCAGCAGGTTCGCGAGCGTGCCCGTGCCCGGCGTGCCCAGCGTGTACACGAGCCGCAGCACCGCGGTGGTGACGTCCGGCATGCGCCACAGCGCCGTCGCCGCGTACAGGTCCGCGGCCACCAGGTCCGCCAATTCCGGGATGGCCTCCAGCGCGCGCGGGGGCTCGTCCTCGGAGTGGTACAGCGGCGAGTCCGGCGCCGCGCCGTAGAACGTGTGCCGGCCCACGAAGAGCACCTGCTTCACGCCGTGCGCCGCGCAGTGGTCGAACAGCGCCTTGGTGCCGTCCAGGTTGATGCGGCCGCGCTCGCCGCCGGGCACGGTGAACGCCGTCACCGTGGCCATGTGCACCACCGCCTCCGGCTTCCAGCGGCGGAAGACGTCCTCGGCGGCGCGCTTGCGCACGTCCACCGGGTGCACCTGGATGTCCTTGGGCGCGTCCCGCCACGGCCGGATGTCGATGCCCGCGACCTCGTGGCCGCTGTCGCGCAGCTTGAGCGCCAGCCTGCGCGCGATGCCGCCGGAGATGCCTGGAATCAACACCCTCATGGCAACAGCCTCCGGGTCCGGCGCAGGTTGCGCTCGGCGCGGTTGTCTTCGATGAGCCGCTGGATGCGGGCCTTCACCTGGTCCACGTAGCCCTGGATGACGTGGTCCTCCTCGTCGCCCGTGCCCTCGAAGACGAGCGGCTCGCCGTAGTGGATCTCCAGCCCCACCGGCAGGGGCAGCGGCAAGAGGTACGGCGTCAGCGGGATGTACGGCATGCCCAAAAGCTTCCCCAGCGCGTACGCGTTGGTGATGGTGGGGATGGCCGCGCCGCCGCCCAGGAAGGCGAAGGGGATGATGGGCGAGCGCGTCTGGAGCGCCAGCCGGATGAACCCCGTGCCGAAGTCCACCAGCGAGTACCGGTCCGGGTAGAGCTTCGCGGTGCCGCGCGCGCCTTCCGGAAAAATCATCAGCAGCCGGTCGTCCTCCAGGAGGCGCACGGCGTGCTCGGGCAGGCCGGTGAACTGGCCGGTGCGGCTGGCCCACAGCGAGGCCACGGGGAACTTGTGGATGAAGCGCTCCACCATGCCCTGCGCCAGCCGGGGCGGGTCCATCTCCAGCATCGTGGAGGTGAGCACCATCATCCCGTCCACCGCGACGCCGCCGGAGTGGTTGCCCACCAGCATGCCCCGGCCCTTCTTCGGGATGTGTTGCACGCCGGTGCAGCGCACCCGGAAGTAGTTCCGGTAGAGGAAGGCGAAGAACTCCAGCGCCAGCTTCAGGTGCTTCTTGGAGATGCCGTACGGGTCGACACCGTACTCGTTGAAGGGCAGCTCCAACCGCTCCACCCGCTCTGACAGGGACTTGCTCTGGGGCACGGGGCGCACCGTAGCACCGCGCGGAGGCTTTGCACGGGGGGCCCGCGTCCCCCATTGTGCGCCCGACGGGCGCCCTGTGAGGCGGGAGGGCCGCCCGAGGAGTGACGCG
Organism: Corallococcus sp. 4LFB; assembly: GCF_046520365.1. Lineage (NCBI taxonomy): Bacteria > Pseudomonadati > Myxococcota > Myxococcia > Myxococcales > Myxococcaceae > Corallococcus > Corallococcus sp. 4LFB. The sequence goes on along the minus strand of NZ_JBKGHJ010000348.1, from coordinate 5,740 downwards.
TGATGGCGGGGCAGCCGTGGATGGGAATGCTGGACGGGGCGCTCTCGTGGGCCATGGCCCTGCCGGAGGGCCTGGCCCAGGAGGTGTCGGTGGACGTGGCCGGCCGGCGGGTGCGCCTGTCGCACGCGCGGGTGGAGGCGCTGTCGCGCAGCGTGCTGGGCCGCGTGAAGGGGCTCTCGCTGCGCTCCTGGGACAGCACCCCCACGGTGTATGACCTGCGGCTCGACGTGCGGGGCTGGAAGCTGCGGGTGGAGACGACCCCCCAGCGCGTGGAGCTGGCCGGAGGGCGCTACACGCTGTGGCTGGCCACGCCGGGCCGGGTGGAGCTGGAGGAGTCCCCCGGTGCCTCGTCGCTGCTCATGGGCGCGCTGCGCACGGGGGCCGGGAAGGCCGCGCTCCAGGCCCTGGCGCGCAGGCTGCTGCCGCCGGAGCTGGCCTGGGACGGACAGGTGCTCCGGGTGGAGGGGAGGCTGCCGAAGGACGGCGCGCTCGCGGCCCGCCTCTTCGAGTCCTCCTCGCTCAAGATGACCGCGGCGCACGCGCCGGAGGGGCTGTGGCTGTCCGCGGAGGCGTGGCCGGGGCTCTTGGACCTGCTCCAGGCCGCGCTGGGCCCGGCGCAGGGGTAGGGCGCCTTCGTCAGCGGCCCTCGCCGTCCCACACGTTGGCGCGGCCCTCCAGGGGCCCGCGCTGCGGACGGACGATGCAGAAGCGCTGCCCGGTGGGGGCCTCCATCACCCACCAGCGCTTCACGTAGGCGACGCGCTTGGCGCCCAGCGCCTCCAGCCGCTCCAGCTCCGCGTCCAGGTCGTCCGCCTCGATGTCCAGGTGGATGCGGCTCTCGTGCTCCACCTGCTGGATGAGGAGCATGGGCTCCTCGGGCTTCGCCTCCAGCTCGCGGTAGTTGGGCGAGTCCGCGTCCACCGGGGCCACCTTCCGTCCCAGCGCCGCGCTCCAGAACCGCGTGGCGGCGTCGAGGTCCCCGACCTTGCAGTCGATGACGAACGTGCTGAGTCGGCTGTGGTGCATGGCGGTGCTCCTGAGGGGGCCGGGCAGGGGGGAAGCCCGTTGGGGGGGAGCCAGGGATATACCGAAAAGCAGGGGGACGGTACGACGGAGTTGAAGGGCCGGGAGGTGAAAGCCTACTGCCCGCTCATGCCCGGGCCCGGCTTCCAGACCTTCACGTAGTCGATGGACGCGGTCCACGCCGTGGAGCCCGTGGCGTTCGCGTCGCCGTACCAGAACGCGGACGCGCTGCCGTTGAGGGCCCAGGTGGAGGCGACGAAGTTCGCCATGCCCACCAGCATCCGCTTGTAGTCCGGGTTGTTGGAGAACGCGGCCGGCAGCGGAATCTCCCGGATGGCGTTGGTCGCCGGGTCGCCAATCCACATCCGGAGGTCATTGCCCACGCGGCGCGCGGTGTAGACCCACTGCTTGCCATTGCGGCGGTCCACGGTGGGCCGGACTTCGGACTGCTTGTTGTCCGGGTCCCAGTGCCAGGTCGTCATGACGTTCGTGCCGTCGTTGTTGGGCAGCTCCACGAGGTCCAGCTCCGGCGGCCACGGCGTCCCGCCCCAGCTCTCCGCGATGGGCCACATGAGGAAGTACATGCCCGTGCCCATGCCCGGCGGCAGGTCCGCCTTGAACGACACCTGGTAGTCCGCGTAGCCGGGATGCGCCGGCCGGGAGTTCTGCGCGTCCCACCACGTGCCCTGGTCCAGGTAGCAGCCGTCCCAGATGCCCGAGCCGTCAGCGCGCTTCCGGGCGCGCATCTCCAGGTAGCCATTGGCCGTCACGCACTGGCTCTGCGTGTTCATCACCATGACCGTGTGGATGAGCGGCACGTTCGTCTGCCATTGCTTCCACTTGTTCCAGTCCAGCGAGTCGAAGTCGTCCTGGAGGTCCAGCACCCAGCCGGTGGGCGGGTTGGGGACGCCGCCCACGCCGGGCGTGCTCCCGGACTGCAGCGTCCAGCCCACCTGGGCGGACGCGTCGCCGGCGGCCTCGTAGTACTCCACCTTCACGCGGTGCGTGCCGGCGGTGAGGGTGACGTCACCGGTCCGCGTGGACGCGCCGTGGTCGCTCCAGTGGTCCACGACGAGCGCCCCGTCGACGTAGATGCGGCTGCCGTCGTCGGACGTGGTGGAGAAGCGGTACGTGCCCGCGCTGGCGAAGCTCCAGTCGCCCTCCCAGCGCACGCTGAAGTCGTCCACGCCCACGCCCGTGCCGGGGCTCCCCGTCCCCCAGGAGAACTGGATGGCGGCGTCCTGGCGCTGGAAGGCCCGGGTCGTCAGGTTCCGGTCGCTGAAGTAGGTGCCCCGGAAGGCGCCCGTGGGGATGGGCAGCTCGCTGGGGCCCGCGGCGTCCCCCAGGAGGTTCACCTCCTGCACCCAGGAGCCGCCCGTGTTCGTGCGGTAGCGCACGTAGACGAAGCGCGCGTTGGTGTCCGGGATGTCGCAGCCCTGCCACTGGACGGCGCTGCCGTCGACGTCGCAGTCGTACCAGCCCGTCTGGGCCCAGCTCGCGTCGAAGAGCTGGACGTGGAAGCGATACGCCTGGTCACCCAGGCTCCACACCTCCCGCACCTGCTTCACCGTCCCCAGGTCGTAGCCGGCAGAGGCGTTGTCGCCCGCGCCCCACGCCCCCGAGGCGTCGTCACCGTCGTTCACCTGCCAGGGGTAGTTGAAGCCGCTGTCGTCGATGAGCGTCGCGGCCAGCTCGCCAGTCGCCGCGCCGCGTGAGACGGCGACGCGCGCGTCGGGCGTGGGCTCGCGGACGTCACAGGCCGCCAGCGAGCACACGGGGAGCAGCAGGCACGCCCGGACGAGCGCGCGGGAACGGGGGGATGGGACCAACTTCCGCCTCCAGCAGGGATGGGAGGCGACGAGACGTCCTGGCTGCGCGGACTGTCAATCTCGTTTTCTTGGAAGTTGGCTTGGTCTGTTTGTTCCCGTTCAGGCCTGGGGTTGCGCGAGGAGCTTGTCGAGCGCCGCGTAGCTCTGGTTGAGGCCCTGCTCCATGCCGGCGCCGACCATGCCCTGGAGGTCCTCCACGGTGTGGAAGAGGGACACGGTGACGAGCTTCGTGCGGCCGTCGCCCAGGTCCTGCAGCGTCATCGTCTCCACGACGACGTGGCCGGGCGTGCCGTCCCACTCGAAGGTCTGCTCGATGCGCTCCATGGGCGTCACCTCGCGGTAGCGGCCCTCGAAGCCGTGGCTGCCGTCGGGCGAGTGCTCGACGAAGCGCCAGTGGCCGCCGCGCTGGACGTCCATGCGTTCGACCACCACCTTGTTGCCCCGCCCCCACCACTGCGCGACGAGCGCGGGGTCCGTCATCGCCTTCCACACCCGCTCGCGGGGCGCGTTGAAGATGCGCTCGATGCGGACCTCCCGCTCCGAGGGCTGGGTGACGAGGGCCTTGGGTGAACTCGCGACTTGGGTCGTCATGGCGTTCCTTTCGTGCGCTCGAGGAAGTCCTCGAGGTGCTCCAGGCGCTGCTCCAGCATGGTTCTGTACGTGGCCATCCACTTCGCCACGTCCTCCAGTCGCCTGGGACCGAGCCTGCAGTGGCGCACCCGCCCGACCTTCTCCGTCGTGACGAGCCCCGCGTCCTCCAGGATGCGCACGTGCTTCTGGAACCCCGTGAGCGTCATCTCGAAGTGTTCGGACAGGCTGCCGATGGACGCGCCGGTCCCTCCTCCCAGCCGCAGGAGGATGGCCCGGCGCGTCGGGTCCGACAGCGCCGCGAACGTACGGTCGAGGGCGGCTTGAGACTGAACCATTTGGTTCAGTGATAAGGCCTGGGCTCCGTGACGTCAAGGGCTCCCGGGGCGCCGGCTACTTGCGCTGCTTCGACATCGAGCGGACGAAGACGGAGTCGATGCCGTGGATGCGCATGGACACGAAGTCGTCCGCGGTGGCGTTCGTGTAGCCCAGGCTCCGCATCTCCTTCACGAAGGCGGGCGTGACGCCGTGGATGCGCATGGACACCAGGTCATCCGCGCCCAGGTCCGGGAACCCCAGGCCGCGCATCTCCCGGATGAAGTCCGGCGTGACGCCGTGGATGCTCATGGACAGCAGCGAGTCCAGGGGCAGGCCCTTGAACCCCAGCGCGGCCAGGCCCTGGATGCGCTCCGGCGTGACGCCGTGGATGCGGCAGTCCACCAGCTGCTGGAGCGTGAGCTTCGCGTAGCCCTCGGCCGCCATGGCGCGGACGTAGTCCGGGGTGATGTTGAAGATGCCCACGTGGACCAGCTCCTCCAGGGTGGTCACCTTCTGGCCCGTGGCCGCCAGCGCCTGGACGCGCTTCGGGCCCACGTTGACGCTGGCCAGGAGGAACTGCTCGTCCGCGTCCGGCCTGGGGATGCCCAGCTCCGCCAGCTTCTTCGCGTAGCCGGCGTCCGGGCTGAAGCGCCAGGTGCCCACGCCCTGCCCGTCGTTGAAGCGCCCCTCGAAGTCGAACGTGCCCGCCTCGCGCACCAGCTTGAAGGGGGCGCTGCTTCCGTCCGCGGTGGACAGCCCCTGGAAGTCCGCGAGCGGCGCGGAGAAGCCGTGGTGCGAATCCGGACGGTCCTTGGGCTGCAACGACAGCTGCAACTGCTGCTCCTTCACGTACGCGCCCCACGTGCCTGTGCGCTGCGCTTCGGCGGCGACGACGGGGAGGGCGAGGAACATCACGACCAGGGTCATCCACGGAGACAGGCGAGACGTCATGACGGCGACTCCTTTTTCGGGCAAGGCGCGGCCCGCCCGCGCGCTCCTCCTTGGAGGAGCGCGCGGTGGGACCAGATGGGAGATGAGGGGAGGGATTACTTCCGGGGCTTCTGCATGCGGCGGATGAAGTCCGCGTCCACGCCGCCGGTGCGCAGGCGCAGCAGCTCATCCACGGTGGCGGGCTTCACGCCCGCGGCTTCCAGTTCGTGCAGGTAGCTGGAGTCGACGCCCAGGGCGCGCAGCTGCACGGCCTCATCCAGCTTCAGGTTCCCGAAGCCCGCGGCCTTCAGGTCGTTGACCCACGCGGCATCGATGCCCAGCGCCTTCGCGCCCAGCAGGTCGTCGAGGTCCTCCTTCGCGAAGCCCAGGGCCGCCATCTGCCCCAGCCACTCCGGCGTGACGCCCAGGTGCTTCATGGCCACCAGCTGCTCGGCGGGGATGGACTGGCCGAAGCGGTCCGCCATGGACTTCACGTACTCCGGCGTGATGCCCGCGTGCTGGAAGCCCACCAGCGTCTCCACCGTCGGCGCGTAGCCCATGGCGGAGATGCGGTCGACGACCTCCGGGGTGACGCCGGCAATCTTCAGTGCGACCAGCTGGTCCACGCTCAGCGGATCCACGCCCACGCGGGTGGTCTCGTCGTCGTCCTGGGCCGCGTTGCGCTCCGCGCGGGCCTTCGCCTTGTCCGCGGGGGCGGGCTTCGGAGCTGGCGCGACGACCGGCGCGGGCGCCGGAGCCGGCGTGGGAGCGGCGGCGATGGTCAGCGGACGGGGCGCGGCGATAGGCGTTGCGCTCACGGAGGGCACCACCGAGGCCTTCGCCACCGAGTCCTTTGCCTCCGAGTCCTTGGCCTCCGAGGCGTTCGCCACCGAGGACTTGGCCTCCGAGGTCTTCGCCTCCGAGACCTTCGCCACCGAGGCCTTCGCTTCCGGCGCCTTCACGGGCTGCACGGCGAGCGCCGTCAGCGGCACCGCCAGCGCCAGGCTGCTGGCCAGCGTGACGATGGACACCCCCGCCGCCCAGCGCGACGA
>NZ_JBKGHJ010000347.1:0-9521 GCF_046520365.1 Corallococcus sp. 4LFB | reverse complement strand
CCTCCTGCGCTCCTGGGACGACGCCCCGGCCGGACGAGGACGAAGAGGGTCGCGGCGGCGAGCACCGGCACCAGGGCGGGCAGGAAGCGCCAGGAAGGGCGCGACGGTGGGGCCTCGGCGCGGGGCGAGGCTTGGGTGCCGGCGCGGGCGAAGCGGGCCTTCACCTCGCGGGCGACGCGGTCGGGGGGCAGGGCCTCCAGGGTAGCGCGCGAGTCGGCCTCCAGGGCGGCGAGGCGCGCGGGGCCGTCGGGTTCGCGGGACAGGCGGTCGCGGGCGGCGGCGAGCTCGTCCGGGGGCAGCTCGCCCAGGGCGATTCGCTCCAGCAGCCAGTCCGGGGTGCGGTGGGGGGACGTCATGCGGCCTCCAGCTCCTGCAGGACAGCGGACAGGGCCCGGAGGCGCTTGCGCACTCCGGACACGGACAGGCCCACCTCGCGGGCGGTCTCCTCCAGCGTCATGCCATCCACCAGGTGGAGCACGGCGATGTCGCGGCTGGACGCGGGGACGCGGCCGAAGAGGCGGTCCAGCAGGCCCCGGGCGGCGGTGCGCGCCTCGGTGTCGCCGGACGCGGCGATGCGCAGCACCAGCTCGTCGTCGCGGTCCTCGGGGCGCCGCTTCGCGCCGCGAAGGCGGTTGAGGCACACGCGGGTGGCGATCTGATGCAGCAGGCTGGAGGGCCCCGCGTCCTTCAGGGCGGCCTGGTAGCGCAGCAGTTGAACGAACACGTCATGCATGGCGTCCACGGCCTGTTCCTCGTCGCGCAGCAGGAAGCGGCAGCGCCGGAGCACCTGGGGGCCATGGCGTCGGTAATAGGCCTCCACATCGACGGACACCGCGCGCGCCTCCCGGTTGGCCAGGGGAACACCGGTGCCCCCGAAATCTGTCACCGGCCTTTTTCCGAAAGCGGCGTCCCTACCCCGTTTCCCCCCACCCCGGCCACCCCGGGCCGGGAAAGAGAAGCCAGCACGTCCGTCCGCTGGCTCCATCAGGGGCAAGGGGAGCACACCCGCCCACCCGAGGCCTTCACCGCCCCGCGTCCTCCGGAAGCAACTCCTGGCTCGGGGGCACGAGGACGGTATGGACTCCGCCATCCGGCAGCATCACGCCCCGCAGGTCGTCATCCGCGTCCAGGCCGTCGACGACGCGCCGGAGGATGCGCCCGTCCGGGCGAAGGGCGTACTTCGCACCGGAGTCGAGCGCTGGAAACCGCCGCCCACACGCGGCGGGGTTCTCCTCCACATAGACGAAGAGGAGGCCGTCCTGCCGGAGGATCCGGTACGTGTAGGACTCCGGCCGGCTGTCACAGGACGTCGCCGCGCTCCCCAGCGGGAACAGGTCGTGCGAGACGATGGTCAACGCGCGCAGGGCCTCGCCATCGAGCACGATGGGCGCACCCGCCTGGATGACGCCCGCATCGGCATCGGAGGAGACCGGGAAGCGGACGGTCCGGTCCTCCAGGACGGGCGCCGAAAGAGGCTCGGGCCTCCGGGCACAGCCCAGCAGTCCCAGCACCAACGCGACCGTCCTCAGCGACATGATCCGTCCTCGCATGCGGCCTTCCTAAAGCGCATCCAGACGATAGGTGCGCTCATCGAGCCAGGTGACGACGCCATGGGACTCCTGCTTCCACCGGCCACCCGCGCGCGTCCACAGCATCATCTCCCGGGTGGCGGGAACGTACTGGTAGAAGCCGTCGCACGTGGGGGCGCGCGCATCCCGTGACCGGGAGAAGAACGCGACGATGGACAGGCGGATGCGGCCCTCCCGCGTCAGGACCTCCCAGTCGTGGACGGTGGCCATCGACTCGATGAAGCGCAGGTCCCGGGCGGAGAGGCGCGTCCCGAAGGGATGATTGTGCAGCGCGAAGATCTGCTTGAGGCTGCCCGGCGCGTAGCGGGAGTCATCCACGAACGGGGGCAACGAACAGCTCCGCAGTCCGCGCACCGCGTCTCCGGGACGGGATGAATCCGACAGCATGCTCATCTCATATCGTCCAGTGGGCGTGACGTAGAGCCAGGCGCAGTACTCCGTCGCCATGCGGAGGGCCACCTCGGGCTGCGTCTCCTGAAGGGCGACCACGGACGCGTTCGGCTTGGAGAGGATGAGGGGACACGCGGCGGACAGCGCGTCAGCGGCGACGTCGAAGGGCCCGAAGCTCTTCAGTGGCCCGGGGATGTGCTCCAGCGACGCGCCAGGGCCGGGTCGCCAGACCCCTTCCACCTCCTGCGGTGCCGAGCAGCCAGCCAGCATCCCCAGACCGGCCGTGAGCCTCCATACAGACCAGCAATAGCGGACAAACATGAACTTCAGTAAAGCACCTCAAGCCTGCTCGCCCACTCAGGGAGTTCGCTTGACCTGCAAGCAGAAAAGCAGCCGGTCGTTCCGGGGGCCGGGGAACTGTTCAATTCCGAGTGCGGGCGAACGCCCCAGGGTTTAACGAAAGCCGGAAGCCCCCTACCCTGCCCCGTCCGACACCCGCCCGGTTCTCGTGATCCAATCGACCCCTGCCATCGACACGCTGCGGGCGCGGTATCTGGCCGCCCAGCTTTCCGGAAACCGTCAGGAGGCCCTGCGCCTGCTCGTGGATGAGGGCCTGCTGTGCGGCGTGCCCCTCCAGGACCTGCACTTGGAGGTCATCCAGGCCTCGCAGTACGAAATCGGCCGGCTCTGGCAGGAGAACACCATCTCCGTGGCCCAGGAACACCTGGCCACCGCCATCTCCCAGTATGCCCTGGCGCACCTGTACCGCCACCTGCCCCGCGACCCGGCCAACGGCAAGGTCGTGATGATGGCGTGCGTGGAGGGCGAGCTGCACGAGGTGGGCGCGCGCATGGCCAGCGACTTCCTGGAGATGGCCGGCTTCGACGTGCGCTTCCTCGGCGCCAACGTGCCCGCGGATCACCTGGCCCGCATGGTGCGCGAAACCCCGCCCAACCTCCTGGCCCTCTCCGTGACCATGCCCTTCCACATGCCCCAGGTCCGCGAGGCCGTGCGCAAGGTGCGTGAGGTCTCCCCGTCCCTGCCCATCGCCGTGGGCGGGCTCGCCTTCGACTGGGGTCCCATTCTCGAAGAGGAGCTGGCCGTGAGCTTCTTCGGCAAGAGCGTCCGCGAGCTCGTCGCCGCCGCCTGCCGCACCCTGGGGGTCTGACACCATGTCGAACGTGAGCCTCCAGGTCGAAGCCCGGACCGCGTCCCTTGCTTCCAATTCTGTTCAAGCTTTGTACGAGGATCCGTTCTGGGCCGCGCGCTACGGCATCCAGCGCGCCCGCCGCTTCGGCGACGAGGACGCCGTCTTCCACGTGCGCTACCTCGTCCAGGCGCTCGACGCGTCCCGCCCCGCCATCCTGGAGGACTACGCGCGCTGGCTGCGCACCCTGCTCGTCACGCGGGGCATGTGCTCGCTGCACCTGGATCAGCACTTCGAGGGGCTGCTGCGCGCCCTGCAGGCGGAGGGCTTCGGCCCGGACTCGCAGCCCTGCGCCTACGTCCAGGCCGCCCGCCAGGGGTTGCGCTACAAAGACGGCCCCGCCCACGACCTGGAGGCGGACGCCCCCGGCCTCATCAGCGCGGTCGTCCGGCGGCTGGAGCGCCCACTGCCACCCGGCAGCCGCCCCCGCCTGGAACAAGAGGTGCGCCTCCAGCTGTCCTATCTCTCGGACGCGCTCGCGCTGGGCCGTGCGGACCTGTGGGACGCCCACCTCCAGTGGTACGCGGGGTTCTGGCCCCAGCGGGGGCTGGCGCCCGTGAACCTTCTCCAATGCCTGGACGCGCTAAAGGCCGTCCTGGGGAGCGCTCACCCGGAAGCGCGAACGTTGCTCGCACGAACGCCTGTTTCGTGGGAGGAGACGCACTCATGATGCAACAGGATGACCGCGCCTCCGGGATCTTCGAATCCCTCAGCCGCGAGCTGGCGTTGGCCTGCGATGCGGAAGGGACGGTCATCTGGCGAGACGCGCGGGCCGAGCGCATCCTGGGCGTCAAGCCCGGCCAGTCGCTGAAGAGCCTGGCCAGCCACGGCAGCGAGAACAAGGTGGAGAAGCTGCTCGTGCAGGCGCGCGACGAGGCCGTGGACGGCTGGGAGCTCATCCTCCAGCGCGACCACAAACCCGCCGCGTTCGCCTTCCGCGCCCGGCCGCACGAGGGCGGCATCGCCCTGGTGGGCAGCCTGGTGCCGGAGGACTACGGCGCCGCGCTCACCCAGGTGAGCACCACGCTGGGAGAGCTGTCCGCGCTCCACCGCGAGACGGAGCGCCAGCAGTACGAGCTCAAGCGCCGCGCGGAGGAGCTGACGCGCCTCAACCGCGAGCTGGAGGAGTCCAACAAGGGCGTGAGGAGCCTGCACGCCGCCCTGGACGAGAAGGCGGAGAGCCTCCAGCGCGCGTCCGAAATCAAGAGCCGCGTGGTGGCCAACGTGAGCCACGAGTTCCGCACGCCGCTGCACTCCATCCTTGGCCTGTCCAAGGTGCTGCTCAACCCGCTCAACGGCACCCTGGCGCCGGAGCAGGAGAAGCAGGTCCAGTTCATCCGCGGCTCGGCGGAGTCCCTCTTCGAGCTGGTCAACGACCTGCTGGACCTGTCCAAGGTGGAGTCCGGCAAGACGACGCTGCGCCACAGCCGCTTCGTCGCCTCCGACTTCATGAGCGCGCTGCGCGGCATGACGCGGCCCCTCTTGCCGCCGGACTCGCCGGTGGCGCTCACCTTCGAGGGCCCCGAGGCGCCGCTGGAGCTGGAGACGGACGAGTCCAAGCTCAGCCAGGTGGTGCGCAACCTGGTGTCCAACGCGGTGAAGTTCACCGAGTCCGGCGCCATCACGGTGACCGTGGCCGCGGGCCCCAAGGACACGGTGGTGTTCACCGTGAAGGACACGGGCATCGGCATCGCGCCGGAGAACCACGAGCGCGTCTTCGAGGAGTTCATCCAGGTGGACAGCCACCTGCAGCGGCAGGTGAAGGGCACCGGCCTGGGCCTGCCGCTGGCGCGCAAGCTGGCGGAGGTCCTGGGCGGCTCGCTCACCGTGAAGAGCACGCTGGGCCAGGGCGCCACCTTCACCATCACCCTGCCGCGCGTCCACCCGGAGGTGTCGGAGATGACGGGGCTCACCCAGCGCAGCGAGAAGCTGGACCCGGGCCGCGCGCCGGTGCTGGTGCTGGAGGACGACCGCCAGACGCTGTTCCTCTACGAGAAGTACCTGGCGCGCTCCGGCTTCCAGGTGCTGCCCGTGCGCACCGTGGAGGACGCGCGCAAGGTGATGCAGCGCGTGCGCCCCGCCGCCATGGTGCTGGACGTGATGCTGGAGGGCGAGACGAGCTGGAGCTTCCTCGCGGAGATGAAGAACGGCGAGCAGACGCGCGACATCCCCATCCTCGTCGTCACCGTGACGGACCGCGAGCAGAAGGCGCGCGCCCTGGGCGCGGACGAGTTCTGGCTCAAGCCCGTGGACGAGGTGCGCCTGCAGAAGAAGCTGTCGGCGCTGGCCCGCGTCGGTCCGGTGGAGCGGCTGCTCATCATCGACGACGACGACGTGCACCGCTACCTGCTCAAGCAGCTGCTCAAGGACACGCCCTACCAGCTGCTGGAGGCCTCCAACGGCCGTGACGGCGTGCGCATCGCCCGCGAGAACGCCCCACACCTCATCTTCCTGGACTTCGTGCTGCCGGACATCACCGCCTTCGACGTGCTGGACGAACTGAAGGCGGATCCGCGCACGCGCGACATCCCCATCATCCTGCACACCTCCCACCAGCTGCAGGAGTCGGAGCGGGCCCGGCTGTCGCGCGAGACGTCCGCCATCCTGGCCAAGCACACGCTCAGCCGGGAAGTGGCCATCACCCGCATCCGCGACGCGCTGTCCAAGGCGGGATTGGGGAACCGGGAACTGCGCGAGGCGAACCCCCGTGGCTGAGCAACCCCGTCTGGCAACGGTCCTCAACGTCAACGACGACGAGGCCAACCGCTACCTGGTCAACCGCATCCTGGAGATGTCCGGCTACCACGTGCTGGAGGCGGCCACCGGCATGGCGGCGCTCCTGCTGGCGGAGGAGCACCGCCCGGACGTCATCGTCCTGGACGTGAAGCTGCCGGACATCAGCGGCTATGAGGTCTGCGCGCGCCTGCGGGCCAACGCGGCCACGGCCGCCATCGCGGTGATGCACACCTCCGCGACGTTCGTCACGCCGGACAAGAAGGTGCAGGGCCTGGAGGGCGGCGCGGACGCGTACCTCACCCAGCCCTACGAGCCGTCGGAGCTCATCGCCACGGTGCGCTCGCTCCTGCGCCTGCGCCACGCGGAGCAGCAGGCCCGGCTGCGCACGGACCAGCTCATCGAGATGGACCGGCGCAAGGACGAGTTCCTGGCCATGCTGGCCCACGAGCTGCGCAACCCGCTGGCCGCCATCATGACGGCCATTGGCATCCTGGAGCGCAAGGCGTCCGCGGACACCAAGGAAGCGCGGATGCACGGCATCATCCAGCGCCAGACGAACCACCTGGCGCGGCTGGTGGACGACCTGCTGGACGTCAGCCGCATCACCCGGGGCAAGGTGGAGCTGCGCCAGGAGCCGGTGAGCCTGACGGAGGTCCTCCAGCAGGTGCTCTCCATCCTGCGCCCCCGCGTGGAGGCCCGCGGCCTGACGCTGGAGGCCCACCTGCCGCGCGCGCCGCTGTGGCTGGAGGGTGACGCCACGCGCCTGGAGCAGGTCTTCACCAACCTGGTGGACAACGCGGCCAAGTACACGGACCAGGGCACCGTCACCGTGGAGCTCTTCCAGGAGGGCGTGGACGGCAGCGCGCAGGCGGTGCTGCGGGTGAAGGACACCGGCATCGGCATCCCGCCGGAGAAGCTGCCCGCCATGTTCGAGCTGTTCGCCCAGGCGGACACGTCCCTGGAGCGCTCGCGCGGGGGCCTGGGCATTGGCCTCACCCTGGTGCGCACGCTGGTGCGGATGCACGGCGGCAGCGTGGACGCGACCAGCGGCGGCCTGGGCCAGGGCAGCGAGTTCGTGGTGCGGCTGCCCCTGCTGCCCGCGGACCGCGTCCCCCGCACGGCCGGGGCGAACCTGATGGACGCGCGGCGCGCGCGGCGCATCCTCCTGGTGGAGGACAACTCGGACGCGCGCCAGTCCATGCGCGAGCTGCTGGAGCTGTGGGGCCACCAGGTGGCGGTGGCCCAGGACGGCATGCAGGGCGTGGCGCTGGCCCTGGAGCACGCGCCGGAGCTGGCGCTGGTGGACATTGGCCTGCCGGGGCTGGACGGCTACCAGGTGGCGAGGGCGCTGCGCGCGCGCGTGGGGCAGCAGCTGCGGCTGGTGGCGCTCTCCGGCTACGGCGACCCGGAGGCCTACCAGCAGGCCCTGAAGGCCGGGTTCGACGTGCACCTCACCAAGCCGGTGCGGCCCGCCGACCTGGATCGCGTCCTGTCGAACCTCTGAAGGGGGTCCGCGCGCGGTCCGGTGTCCCCCAAAGCCGGGAGGAGCGGGAGGGGAAGAGGGTTACCGCCGCTGGAGCGCGTTGGCCACCAGGCCCAGCAGCTTCACCTGGGCGGGGTCCAGCTGACGCACGCTGCGCAGGAGCCGGCGCACTTCCGGGCGCTCCGGAGTGGGCGGCGGGGCTTCGCTGGCGCGGGACGGCGGCGCACCCTGCGCCGCGAGTCCCAGCAGCTCGTCCGCGGAGACGTGCAGCTCGTGGCACAGCTTCAGCAGGGTCTGGACGCTGGGGAGCATGCCGCCGCGCTCCAGGCGGCCGTACACCTCCGTGGCCACGTCGATTCGCTCGGCGACGTCGGCCTGCGTAAGCTCCATGCGGCCCCGGGCGACCCGTGCCGATGCGCCGATGGTGGTTGCGAGTTTCTTGTCCATGCCTTTGCTTGCCGACCCGAAACGTTTGGCCGACGGCATAGGACGTATAGAGGCAGACAGACAGAACTTGCCGGGTCAGCCTCCCATTGTTCACCCATAGGGTCGCTGCGCGGGAGGTGGACTTTCAGAGTCCGGGCAACCCCGACACCCAGGCCACTTCTGAGACGGAGTGCCCTCTGGGAACGGCCTCCACGGCGTGCATCCCCGCATGTTTCCGGGCCTGTCGGGAGGTGACCCATGAAGTTGGAGCCGCCGTTTCCTACGGTGTTCGAGCGTCCTGCCGCCACTGCCACCCTTCAGGGTTGGCTCATGTTTTACGTCTTCACCCCGCCGGAGCCTGGCGCGAGGCCACGGTGCTCAGCTCCACCGTGCCCAGGGCGCGCGCCAGCTCCGCGCGGGAGGTGGCCAGGTCGTACGTCGCCTGCACCTGCTGGGCGGCGGCGTTGGTGAAGGCCACCTGCGCGTCGCTGACCTCGATGATGTTGCCCACGCCCGCGCGGTAGCGCCCTTCGGCCAGCCGCAGCCGCTCGCGGGCGTTCACCCGGGCCTCGTCCGCGGCGGTGAGCGCCTCGCGCGTGGCCACCACGTTGAGCCGGGCCTGCTCCACCTGGAGCCGCACCTGCTGCCGGAGCGCGTCCTTCTGCGCCTGGAGGTCGCGCAGGTTGGCGTTGGCCTCGCGCGTCTGCGCGTTGACGAGCCCGCCCTGGAACAGCGCCCAGCTCAGCTGCAGCCCGCCCTGCGCGCTCAGCGTGGCGTCATTGAACGGGTTCGCGCCCACGTCGGACACGTTGCCCGTGGCGCTCAGGCTGGGCCAGTGGCCGCCCTTCGTCACCTTCACCTGCGACTCCTGCGCCAGGATCTGACGCTCGCGCGCGGCGACGTCGGGACGGGCCTCCAGCGCGCGCTTCACCAGCGCGTCCAGCGCCTCGTCCTCACCGGCGACGGCCGCCACCGTCACGTCCTGCACGGTGTAGTCGGTGGACGTCTCCGCGCCCATGGTCTGGTTGAGCTGCGCCTTCGCGGTGGCGTAGGCGTTCTGCGCGCGGATGAGCGCCACCTGCGCGTTGGCCTTCGCCGTGCGCTGCTGGAGCAGGTCGATTTCCGGCCGAGACCCCACCTGCACGGACGCGTTCACCTGGTTGAGCCGCGCCTCCTCGCTCTGGAGCGTCTCGCGCGCCACGCCCAGGAGGGCCTTCTGCGTGAGGACGTTGAAGTACGCGGAGCGCACGTCGCGCAGCACGTCCTGGAGCACCTGCCGCTGCGAGTCCTCCTGCGCGCCCGCGCTCTCTTTCGACGCGTTGTAGCGCCCGGACGTCCGGCCGAAGTCGTAGAGGAGCTGGTTGGCGGAGAGGCCCCCGCTGAAGCGCCGCGTGGAGTTGGACACCACGGCGGTGTCGCTGCCCGGCACGTTCTGGATGACGGCCCGGTTGCTGGTGCCCACCGTGTAGCTGGCGCTGGCGCTCACCTGCGGCAGGAAGCCGGAGAAGGCCTGAGCCACCCGGGCGTACGCCGCGTCGGTGTTCGCCTGCGCCGAGCGCAGCGTCGGCTGGTGCTCACGCGCCGCGGTCTCCGCCTCCGCCAGGGTGATGACGCGCCCCTCGGAGGCGGCGGACGCGGACAGGGACTGCCGCACGGCGGGAGGCGTCACGGGCGCCGCCGGGTCCTGGGG